>NZ_JALPKQ010000009.1:0-145454 GCF_051383655.1 Geodermatophilus sp. CPCC 205761 | reverse complement strand
CTCTCCGAGCC
This sequence comes from Geodermatophilus sp. CPCC 205761, assembly GCF_051383655.1. Classification (NCBI taxonomy): domain Bacteria; kingdom Bacillati; phylum Actinomycetota; class Actinomycetes; order Geodermatophilales; family Geodermatophilaceae; genus Geodermatophilus; species Geodermatophilus sp. CPCC 205761. The sequence continues at coordinate 145,443 of NZ_JALPKQ010000009.1, read as the reverse complement.
ATGAGGGCTCAGCTTCGGAGTCACGCACTTACACAGCAGACCTGACACGCCCGTGAGCGGGCTGCCGATCACCGCCGCCCACCTGCGCGAACTGGTGGCGCGGCTGGGCGCGCTGGGGCTGCGCGCGCCCGCCGGCGGATCGCTGACCCTGGCGCTCACCGACCCCGACGGGGCGCTGCGCGCCACCGCGACCGCGGCGGCGCTGGCCGGGCTGGCCCGCCGCGGCTGCCCGGAACACCGCGACGAACAGTGCCCGTGCCCGGTGCTGGACCGCCCCCGGGCGACGGACGGCTACCCGCCGACCGCGGCGCAGCGCGCCTTCGTCACGACCCGGGACCGAACGTGCCGGTTTCCCCACTGCGGGCAGCGGGCCGGCTGGGCCGATCTGGACCACGTGATCCCGCACGCCTGCGGCGGGAAGACCGACTGCGCCAATCTGTGCTGCCTGTGCCGCAGCCACCACCGGCTCAAGACCCACGCCCGCGGCTGGCGGTTCGTCATGGACGCCGACGGCACCCTGCACGTCACCACACCGTCGGGGGTCACCCGCAGCACCCGACCACCGGGCCTGGACCGCCGACCACCGGACCCGCCGACCACGGCCGAGACCCCGCCCACGGCCGACCCCGCCGACGACCCGCCACCGTTCTGACGCCGGACCGACCCCACGAGACGACCTGTCGACACGTCGACGTGCCGACGAGCCGACAAGTCGGCCCGTTGTGATCTGGACCACTCTCTGCGTAACGTGAGCATGGTTAGGCAGAGCCGCCTACCCCCGGGAGCGCTTCCATGAGCCAGCCCACCGTGGTCCCTTCGGCGCCGGACATCCTGTCCCCCGAGTTCGTCGCCGACCCGTATCCGTTCCACCGGGTGCTCCGCGACCACCACCCGGCCACCTACCACGAGGCCACCCAGAGCTGGCTGATCAGCCGGTACGCCGACGTCGCGCACGCGTTCCGCGACCCGGCGTTCTCCAGCCGCAACTACGACTGGCAGCTCGAGCCCATCCACGGCCGGACGATCCTGCAGATGGAGGGCAAGGAGCACGCCACCCACCGGTCGCTGCTCAACCCCTTCTTCCGCGGCAAGGGCCTCGAGGCCTTCCTGCCGGTCATCACGCAGAACGCCGCGCAGCTCATCGGCTCGACCGTCGAGCGGGCCGCCGGGGACCTCATCGACGGCATCGCCGCCGGCCGGGGCCGGGCCGACCTCGTCGCCGACTTCACGACGTGGTTCCCGATCAACGTCATGGTCGACATGCTCGGCCTGCCCAAGAGCGACCACGAGCGGTTCCACCGCTGGTACCACTCGATCATGGCCCACCTGAACAACCTGGCGGGCGACCCGGCGATCACCGCGCAGGCCGACCAGACCCGCGAGGAGCTGCGGGACTACATGTTGCCGATCATCCGCGAGCGCCGCGGCGGGGACGGCGAGGACCTGCTCTCCCGCCTCTGCCGGGCCGAGGTGGACGGCGAGCAGATGACCGACGAGGAGATCAAGGCGTTCGTCAGCCTGCTGCTGGTCGCCGGCGGCGAGACGACGGACAAGGCCATCGCCAGCATGGTGCGCAACCTCCTGGACAACCCCGACCAGATGGCCGAGGTGCGGGCCGACCGGTCACTGGTGGACGCCGTCATCGCCGAGACGCTCCGCTTCACCGGGCCGGTGCACATGATCATGCGCCAGACCGAGGCCGAGGTCCGGATCGAGGACACCACGCTCCCCGCCGGCGCCACCTGCATCCTCATGCTGGCCGCCGCCAACCGGGACGAGCGGCACTTCGCGAACCCCGACGTCTTCGACATCCACCGACCCGACCTCGACGTCGCGAAGGCCTTCAGCGGCGCGGCCAACCACGTGCAGTTCATCCTCGGCCGGCACTTCTGCGTGGGGTCGCTGCTGGCGCGCGAGGAGATGACCGTGGCGCTGAACCTGGTCCTGGACCGGCTGCCGAACCTGCGCTACCAGCCCGGCTTCACCCCGCAGGAGGCCGGCCTCTACACCCGCAGCGTCCCCAGCCTGCTCGTGGAGTTCGACATCCCCGCCACCTGAGGTCCGCCGCCCGACCGGCCCAGGTCGACACGCGGCCGAGGTCGATCATCGACCCCTAGGCAAACAGGCGAACCATGCATAGGGTAACCCCGGTCACACTCCCATCCCCGCCGACGCCGCCGTCGGCCTCTGATCAGGAGATCCGCCATGTCCGCTCGCGGTGCCATCGAGAACGTGCTCAACCGGTACTCCATCGCCTACGACGACAACGACATGACGGAGATGGCGGACACGTTCTGCGACAACGCCGTCCTGACCATGCGCATCGCCGGCGGCGACCTCATCGGCCCGTTCGAGGGCAAGGAGGCGGTCATGAAGCTGATGACCGACAGCCTGGCCAGCCAGACCGACCAGCGCCGGCACGTCACCACCAACATGGCCATCCGCAAGGAGACCGAGGACAGCGCCGTGGTCAGCTCCTACCTGACCCTCATCTCGGTCAAGGACGGCACGGCCACCCTGCTCTCCACCGCCCGCTACGACGACGAGCTGCACCGCGAGGCCGACGGCGCCTGGCGCTTCACCAAGCGGCACATCGAGCTCGACCTGCCGTACTGAGCGACCATCGCGAGCGAGGAGGACACCGGTGAACCAGGGCCTGATCCCGGCGAAGTGGGCGGCGCTGACGCCGCGCGGCGAGGCGATCGTCGACGTACCCAACAGCCGGCGGATGAACTGGACCGAGTTCGACGGCCTCGTCCGTCGCCTGGCCAACGGCCTTCGCGGGCTCGGCCTGGAGAAGGGCGACCGGTTCGCCGTCCTCTCCCGCAACTGCGCCGAGTACATGGCGCTCTACTTCGCCGCCGGCCGGGCGGGCCTGGTCCTGCAGCCGCTGAACTGGCGGCTGGCCGGCCAGGAGCTGGCCAGCATCGTCCGCGACGCCCTGCCCAAGGTCGTGATCAGCGCCGACGAGTGGTCCGACACGATCGAGCAGCTGCAGCGCGACGTCGACATCTCGCACTGGCTGGAGTTCGGCGACAAGAGCAACGGCAGCTTCGCCCGGTTCGTCGAGGCGGCCAGTGACGAGGAGCCGATCTGGTCGGCCTCGGTCGGCGACGACGACCCGTTCTTCATCCTCTACACCGGCGGCACCACGGGGAAGAGCAAGGGCGCCCAGCACACCCACCGCAGCGCGGGGGCGATGATGCTCGCGCAGACCGTGGCCGAGCGGATCGTGCCCAGCGACGTCTACATGCTGACCGGGCAGATGTACCACATCCCGATCGTGCTGGCGATGAACTACAACCGGCACGGCTGCCCGCTCGTGCTGGTCAACTTCGAGGCCCAGCAGGCGCTCGAGGTCATCCAGGAGGAGAAGGTCTCGGCCTTCCTCGGCATCACCACGATGATCAACTGGATGATGGCGGTCCCGAACTTCGCCAGTTACGACCTGTCCAGCCTGCGGAACTTCCAGTACGGCGGCGGCCCGATGCCCTCCTCCGTGGTCCGGGCGGCGATGGACAACTTCCCCTGCACGATGATCCAGGGCTACGGGCAGACCGAGGGCGCGGGGATGACCTTCCTGTCCCAGGAGGACCACATCCGCGCCGTGAACGGGGACCACCCCGAGCGGCTGCGCTCGTGCGGCCGGGAGGGCTTCACCGCCCAGTTGCGCGTCGTCGACGAGCACGGTCGCGACGTGCCGCAGGACGGCCGCACCGCCGGCCAGATCGTCGTCCGCGGCGAGCAGAACATGATCGGCTACCTCAACCAGCCCGAGCTCACCGCGCAGACGATCCGCGACGGCTGGATGTGGACCGGCGACATGGCCACCTGGGACGAGGACCGCTACGTGTTCATCGTCGACCGGGCCAAGGACATGATCATCTCCGGTGGCGAGAACATCTACTCGGTGCAGGTCGAGGAGGCCATCAACCAGCACCCCGCCGTCCTCGAGTGCGCGGTGTTCGGCGTCCCCGACGACGAGTGGGGCGAGTCGGTCAAGGCTGTCGTCGTCCTCAAGCCGGGCACGTCGGCGACCGAGCAGGAGATCATCGACGAGGCCAAGAAGCACCTGGCCAGCTACCAGAAGCCCCGCTCGGTCGACTTCGTCGGCGCGCTGCCCAAGGCGCCGACCGGCAAGATCCTCAAGCGCGAGCTGCGCCAGCCCTACTGGGCCGACCGCGACCGGGGGGTGTGAGTGCCCTCGGACGAGGCGGCACTGCAGGAGCAGGTGGGCCGCCGGTTCCCCGGCGGCCGGTACACCGTCTCCCCGTGGCGGGCCTGGCTGCTCGCCGACACCGTGCTGGCCGACCCGCCCTCGCTGCGGGACGGCGACCCGCAGGTCGCCCACCCGCTGTTCGCGTGGATGGCCGCGACCGGCGCCATGGGCATCACCTGGGACGAGCTGTTCTCCTGGTTCGGGGCCTCGGCCGCCGACGGCCCGGTGTTCGGCGAGCACGAGACGACGCTGCACCGGCCGCTGCTGGTGGGGGCCACCTACCGGGTGAGCGGTGGCATCGACTCCGCCGATCGCAAGGTCGGCCGGCGCACCGGCGTCTTCGACGTCGTGGGCTACTCGATGGACCTGCACGACGACGCCGGTGCGCACGTCGCCACCTGCTGGAACTCGATCGTCTTCCCCCGGAGGGACGCATGAGCGCCGCCACCGTCGAGGTCGGCACCGAACTCCCGGCCTACGAGGTGCCCGAGGTCAGCGCCGAGAAGATGAAGACGATGGCCGCCCTGCTGTCGGACCCCACGCCGATCCACTGGGACGTCGCGACGCTGCAGGCCCTCGGCATGGGCGACCGGCCGATCAACCAGGGCCCGCTGAACATGGGCTACGTCATGAACGCCCTGACCACCTGGGCCGGTGGCCCCGACAAACTGCGCCGGCTGCGGGTGCGCTTCCTCGGCAACGTGCTCGCCGGGCACCACCTGCGGGTGCGGGCCACGGTGACCGGCGTCCGGGACGAGGGCGGCGAACGGCTGGCCGACTGCGACGTCGTGCTGGAGGTCGTGGCCGCCGACGCGGACAGCGGGGGCAGCGTCCTGTCCGGGACCGCGACGGTGGTGCTGGCGTGAGCTACCAGCCGCTGTCCTTCCGGCTCGCGTACGGCGACTGCGACACCGTCGGCATCGCCTACTTCGCCATCTACTACCCGTGGATGGAGCGCGCGCAGACGCTGTGGCTGTACTCGCACGGCCTGCGCAGCGGCGAGCTGGTCGACCAGCTCGGCGTCGTCACCATGGGCGTGCACTCCGAGTGCACCTACGAGCAGATGGTCCGGGTGTTCGACGAGCTCACCATCGCACTCACCCTCGACCGGGTCGGGACGTCGTCCTACACCATCGGCTTCGACTTCCTCCGCGACGGCGAGGTCGTCACCCACGGCGCGATGACCTTCGTCTGCCGGACGCCGGAGGGCGGCAAGGCGGCGATCCCGGAGCGCCTGCTCGAGGTGCTGCGCACGCTGCCCGCCCCGGCGGAGGTGCCGGCGTGAGGCTGGACCTGCCGGCGGTCACCGCGGATCTCACCACCGTGGCCGAGCTCCCGGAGGGCGACTGGACCGCCCTGGCCGCCGCCGTCCGCGCCCAGGCCGACCTGCAGGCCATCCGCGACCTCGGCGTCCTGTACGCCCGCGCCGTCGACGACCACGACGTCGACGCCGTCGTGGCGATGTACACGCCCGACGGGGTCTTCGAGCGCCGCGGCGTCGCCGCCACCGGTGCGGCCGGGATCCGCGCCGCCTACGTGGCCAGCTTCGACACCTACCGGACGATGCTGCACACCCCGCACCCCGGCGTCACGCAGTTGCACGGCGACGGGACGGCGTCGGGCTGGTCGCACGGCCACGCCGAGCTGGCCACGAGGAGCACGCTGGTCCTCGCCTCCTTCCGGTACGAGGACGAGTACCGCTGCGTCGAGGGGCGGTGGCTGTTCGCCCGGCGCTCGCTGACGTTCATGTACGCGGTGCCGGCCGACCAGATGGCCACCGGTTTCGGCTCGATCGAGCGGATGCGGTGGCCGCGGACCGCGCCCGAGGCCGCGGACTACCCGGAGAGCTCCCCCACCTGGGACACCTACCGGGCTTGAGCACCGGGGCGCCGAGGCCCCGGAGGAGGAGGAGATCCGTGTACCGAGTGATCGTCAACTACCACCACCCGGAGGACCCGCAGGCCTTCCTCGAGCACTACCGCACCACCCACGCACCACTGGCGAAGAACCTGTCCAACGTGGCGTCCTACACCTGGGGCACCTGCGAGACCCCGGACGGGTCGCGGCCGGAGTACTTCGTGACCGCCGTCCTCGACTGGCCGTCGAAGGAGGACGCGCTGGCCGACCTGGGCTCCCCCCAGGGCCAGGCGGCCACCGCCGACATGGCGAACTTCGCGATGGCCGGCGCGTCGCTGGTGTCCTACGAGTCGGAGACGGTGATCTGAGCTGCGGCGGGGGCCCGGCCTGCGCCGGGCCCCCGCGTCTCACGCCTGGACCGGCGCCGGGTTGAACCCGGGCAGCGTCAGGTGGCCGGCGTCGATCACGATCGCCTGGCCGGTGACCGCGGCGGCGGCGTCGGAGGCCAGCCACGCGGCGGCCTCGGCGACCGTCTCCGGCGGCAGCGCACCCTGGCCGCCGAGGACGCCGAAGTGCAGCGCCGCCTGGTCGTAGCCCGCCCGGTCCCCACCGGGGTGGCCGACCATCTGGTCGTACATGCCCTGCCAGTTGGTCATGGGGGTGTCGATCAGACCGGGACACACGGCGTTGACCCGGACCCGGTGCGGCCCCAGCTCCAGCGCCGCGCTCTTCATGAGGCCGAGCACGCCGTGCTTGCTGGCCGCGTAGTGGGCCGCACCGGCGTTGCCGCGGAACCCGTTGACCGACGAGGTGAGCACGATCGAGCCGGCCCGGCGCTCGATCATGTGCGGAGCGACCGCCGACATCGTGCGCCACACGCCCTTGAGGTTGACGTCCATGACGTCGTCCCACGTCTGCTCGTCCATCTCCCAGAACGGCGCCTGGGAGAAGATGCCGGCGTTGGCCACCAGGACGTCGATCTGCCCGAAGGTGTCCAGCCCCTCCACGACGACGGCGGCCACGGCGTCGGCGGACCGCACGTCGGCGGTGCGCGCGACGATCCGGCGGTCCAGCCGCTCCACCTCGGCCACCGTCGCCCGCAGGTCCTCCTCGCGCGCGGTGCCGTAGGGCACCGTGTCGATCTGCCGGTCGATGTCGACGGCGATGATCGCCGCCCCCTCGCGCGCCAGGGTGACCGCGTGCGCCCTCCCCTGCCCCCGGGCCGCACCCGTCACCAGCGCGACCTTGCCCTCCAGACGTGTCACCTGGACTCCTCCTCCCGACGGCGCGAGGCCGTGTCCCCGGACGTGTGGTCAGGCCGGCATGGAGACGTCGCCGCCGAGGGCGACGACGAGCACCACCGGGTCGAAGAACTCCGCCAGGCGCACGATCCGGCCGTTCCGGATCGAGAACCGGGAGATGTAGGTGTTGCGGTACGGGCGGCCGGTCGGGATGACCGTGGTGTCGCTGGTGTACTCGGCGACCCACTCCCCCGGCCGGCCCTCCAGCGCGTCGATCCGGTAGTCGGCGAAGCGCATGGGCTCCATGACCCCCTCCGGGTACACCGCCATCGCCTCGCTGCGGCCGCGGGAGACCTTGGGGAAGCCGGGCGGCGCGTAGGGCAGCACGAGTTCGACGTCCTCGTCGAAGGTGGCCTCGATCGCGGGCAGGTCCAGGCGCCCGACGGCGTCCAGGTAGGCCACGACGACGGCGCGGTCGGCGTCACTGCTCATGCGGGGTCTCCTCCGGTGGGGTGGGTGTCCGCCCGGCCGCGGGCGGCGCGGAAGGCGGCGACGGCGGCCCGGTGCTCGGGCGTGCCGAAGAGCAGGGCGGTGGCCTCGACCGACTCGCTGAAGCCGCCCACGGCGTCGCGGTTGACGAACGCCTTGGCCACCTGGACGGCCATCGGTGGGCGGGCGGCCATGTCGGCGGCCAGCGCGACCGCCGCCGGGAGCAGCTCACCGTCGGGGTGGACCTCCTGCACGAGGCCGGCCCGCTCGGCGCGGGCGGCGTCCACCTCGCGGCCGGTGAGGGCCAGGTAGCGGGTCCAGTGCCGGCCCATCACCTCCGGCCCGCGGACCACGCCGTAGCCCGGCATCAGCCCGACGGTGGGCTCCTTGAACGCGAACCGCGCCGAGGCGGCGGCCAGGACCACGTCGCAGGCCAGCGCGAGCTCGGTGCCCCCGCCGTAGGCCAGGCCGTTGACCGCGGCGACCACCGGGACGGCGCACCGCTCCACCGAGCAGAACGCGTCGTAGACCAGCCGCAGGTGCGGGCGGACCCGTGCCACGTCGCCGGCCAGGCCCGCGAACATGTCGATGTCCCCGCCCGCGGAGAAGGCCCGCCCGCTCCCGGTGAGCACGACCGCGCGCACGCCGTCGTCTCCTCCGAGGCCGGTCATGAGCTCGCGCAGCTCGCGGAACCACAGCTGGTCCATCGCGTTGAGCTTCTCCGGCCGGCTCATGGTGAGGACGGCGACGCCCGGCTCGGGGTCGGTGCGGGTGAACCGCTGCATCAGGGCGCCTCCCGGTCGAACGTGCCCGGCGGCACGCCGTCGGCGCGCAGCTTGTACTTCTCCACCCGCTGGCTCGGGGTCAGGGGCAGCGCGTCGAGCACGCGCACGTAGCGGGGCACGGCGAAGGAGGTCAGCGCACCCCGGCAGTGCGCGACGAGGTCGGCCGGGTCGACCGTGGCGCCGTCGGCCGGGACGACGGCGATCGCGACGTCCTCCTCCGACAGCTCGGACGGCACGCCGTAGGCGGCGACCTGGCCGACCGACGGGTGCTCGGAGACGACCCGCTCGACCTCCCAGGAGGAGACGTTCTCCCCGCGGCGCCGGATGGTGTCCTTCACCCGGTCCAGGAAGGTGAGGAAGCCGTCGGCGTCGAGGACGCCGCGGTCGCCGGTGTGGAACCACAGGTTGCGCCAGCTGGCCGCGGTCGCCTCGGCGTTGCCGGCGTACCCGTCGAACATCCAGCCGGCCTTCTTCGGCCGGACGACGATCTCCCCGGGCGTGCCGGGCGGCACCGGGTCGTCCCGCTCGTCGACGACCGCGACCGTGTAGTTGACCGACTCGCGCCCCGCGGTGCCGACGCGGCGGACGCTCGGCGGCATGTCGGTGACGATCGAGACCTCGGTGCTGCCGTAGATCTCGGTGAGCCGGACGCCGAAGCGCGCCTCGAAGGACTCGAACACCTCCGGCGGGCAGGGCGCGCCGAAGGCCACCCGCACCGGGTTGTCGGCGTCGTCCGGCCGCGGGGGCTGCTTGTGCAGGATGCTCATCATCGCGCCCTGGTAGTTGAACGCGGTGATGCCGTGTGCCCGGCAGGTGTCCCAGAACCGGCTGGCCGAGAAGGTGCGGTCGAGCACGAGCCCCGCCCCGGCCTCGGCGGCGGTCATCACGCTGCAGTAGCGGGCGTTGGAGTGGAACAGCGGGAAGACGCTGTAGAGCCGGTCGGCCGCCGTGTAGCCCATGAGCCCGACCGTGTGCCGGGCGAGGTTGACGTTCGCGCGGTGGGAGAGGACGGCGCCCTTCGGCGGCCCGGTGGTGCCCGACGTGTAGAGGACGACGGCCGGCGCGGTCGGGTCGACCTCCGGCATCGGCTCGGGCGTCGCGGCGAGCACGTCGGCGAGGTCGGTGCGGTCCGGCCCGGCGGCCTGCCCGCTGCCGTGGACCACGACGCGGCGCACCCCCTCCGGCGCGCAGGCGCGCACCGCGCCCTCGAACTCGGCGTCGCAGACGACCACCGCGGCGCCGGAGTGCTCGAGCAGATAGCGGAGCAGGGTGCTGCCGCTCGCCGGGTTGAGCGGCACCTCGACCAGCCTGGCCCGGGCGAGGCCGAACCAGACCGCGAGGGTGGCGACGCTGCTGCGCATGAGCACGCAGACCGGGTCGCCGGCCCGCAGCCCCAGGGCGCGGAAGCCGGCGGCCGCCCGGTCGGCGCGGGCGTCGAGCTCACGCCAGGTCACCGGCTCCCCGGCCACGACCGCGCCCGCGTCCGGGCCGGCGCGGCCGGCGGCCTCGGCCAGCCACGTGCCGATCGACGGGGTCCCCGACATGCGAACCTCCCCAGCACCGGTGACGGCGGACGTGACCTGTGCCACCATCCAGTCAGAACATGCGCAGGATGACAAGAGTTTGCGGGAGGCCGCCGTGACCGGATCCGAGCCCGACCGCCAGCGGGTGGGTGTCCGGGACATCGAGGACCTGCGCGGCACGCACCTCGCCGCCGACGACCGGGACGAGCTGTTCACCGCACAGACCGAGTGCACCGTGGCCTACCTGTCCCGGGAGGGGTGGCCGGCCGCGGTCGTCATGAGCTTCCTGCGCCGGGACGGCCGGTTCTGGCTCACCGCGGTCGGCGGTCGCGACCACCTGGAGTCCCTGCGCGGAGACCCGCGGCTGACGATCGTCGTCGACAACCGCGGCACGGGGTTGCCCGGCCGCCGGATGGTCGCCGTCCAGGGCACCGTCGTCGTCCGCGAGGACCGCGCGACCAAGGACTGGTTCTACCCGGCGTTCGCGGAGCGGATGGCCGCCGACGACCCGGCCGCGTTCGTCCGGCTGCTGGACAGCCCGCGGCGGGCCGTGCTCGAGGTGACGCCGACCGGGAAGCAGGTCAGCCACGACAGCCGGAAGATCGCCGGTGACGGCCGCGGCGGCCCCCGCTCCTAGGGCAGAAATGGCCATTTCTGCCCCTCGCGGTCAGGCGTCCGGCGGGGGGAAGAGGGGACGGCGCTTCTCCAGGAAGGCCTGCGCGCCCTCGGCCATGTCCGGGCTCCCGATGGCCTGGACCAGCATGCCCAGCCCGGTGGTGAACGAGTCGCGGGCGGCGTTCCACCAGATGTTGGAGCTCACCTTGGCGATCTCGAGGTAGCGCGGGGACAGCACGGCCAGCTCCCCGACCAGCGCGTCGACGGCGCCGACGAGCTCGTCGTCGGGGACGACGGAGTTGACCAGCCCCAACTCCAGCGCCTGGGCCGCGGTGTAGCGCCGGCACAGGAAGGCCATCTCCTTGGCCCGCTTCTCCCCGATCTGCACGCCGAGCACGTTGGTGGCGCCGGTGACCGGGGCGCTGCCGACCCGGGGGCCGGTCTGGCCGAAGGTCGCCGACTCCCCCGCGATCGCCAGGTCGCAGGCGACGACCAGCTCGTTGCCCCCGCCGGCCGCCGGGCCGTTGACCGCGGCGATCACCGGCCGGGGGTGGGTGCGGATCGCGTCGAACAGCCGCAGCGAGGCCCGGTAGAGGCCGCGCATCGTCGTGACGTCGGGCTCCGAGAGGTTGCCCAGTGCGCCGCCGGCGCAGAAGCTGCCGGGCACGCCGGTGATGACCACCGCCCGGCTGCGGGTGCTGGCGTCGAGCGCCGCCACCACCGCCTCGGCCATGTCCGGGTCGTAGGCGTTGCGCCGGTCCGGCCGGTTGAGCGTGATCCAGGTGGCGTCGCCGCGCTGCTCGACCAGGACGCTGTCGCCGGCCCCGGGGTCAGCCACGCGGGGTCTCCTCCGCGACCAGCGGCCCCGGCGCCGGCTCGCCCTCGGCGATGCCCATGAGCCGGGCGAAGTTGCCGCCGAGGATGCCCGCGGTGGTGTCGTCGCCGTACCCGAGCGCCCGGATCGCGGCGATCTCCCGCGCCGGGTCGGCCATCGGCCAGTCCGAGCCGAAGACGATCCGGTCCGCGCCGTGCCGGTCGACGATCGCCCGCACCCGTTCCGGGGCCAGCTCGGCCATCGTGGGGGGCCAGGACGTCTCCAGGTACACGTCCTCCCCGAGCAGCTCGGCCTCGGCCTCCTCCAGCCGGTGGTAGCCGCCGAAGTGGCAGGCCACCATCCGCAGGTCGGGGAACTGCCGGACGATGTCGCGGACCATCCCGGGGGTGGCCCGGTCGTTGCTCGCCTGGTCGCCCCCGGCGCCGACGTGGGCGATGACGGCGATCTCCGAGCCGAACGCCTCGAGCAGGTCCCACACCCGCCGGTCGTCGTAGGCGAAGCCCTGGAAGAGCGAGTGCAGCTTCACCCCGGGGATGCCGTTGCGGCGCAGCGACGCCAGGTTCTCCTCGACCGGCAGGTCGGGGTGCACGGTGCCGAACCCCAGCAGCCGACCGCCGCGGGAGCGGGCCACGAAGCGGTTGACCCCGTCGACGTACTTGGCGGTGTCGGCGATGCCGAGCAGGACGCCGCGGTCGACGCCGGAGGACTCGAGCACCCCCGGCAGGGTCGAGATCTTCCCGTCGCCGACCCGCGGCAGCTGCGGCACCCGGGGCCCGAGCGCCTTCTCCGCGATGGCGTCGGGCCAGGCGTGGCAGTGGACGTCGATGATCACGGCTGACCTCCGTCGACGGTGAGAACCGAACCGGTGGTGAACGAGGACCAGTCGCTGGCCAGGTACAGCGCCGTCCCGACGATCTCGTCCGGCCGGCCGCCGCGGCCCAGCGCGAACGTCGCCGCGCGCCGGGCGAAGGCGTCCATGTCCCAGGCCGCGCTCACGTCGGTGAGGAAGGTGCCGCACATGATCGCGTTGACCCGCACCGTCGGCCCGAACGCGTGCGCCAGCCCGACGGTGACCGCGTTGAGCCCGGCCTTGGCTGCGGCGTAGGGCACGATGTCGGCCCGCGGTCGCACCGCGCCGGTGCTGGACACGTTGATGATCGACCCGCCGTTCCCGGCGGCCATCCGGGTGCCGACGAGCGCGGCGAGGCGGAACGGCCCCTTGAGGTTGACCCCGAGCACCTTGTCGAACAGCAGCTCGCTGACATCGGCCACGGTGTCGTAGCGCGGCGACATCCCGGCGTTGTTCACCAGGACGTCGACCGCGCCGAACTCCCCGTAGGCGGTCTCGACGAGCTCGTCGAGGGCGTCCCACCGGCCGACGTGCGCCGCGACCGGGAGCGCCCGGCGCCCGGTCAGCTCGCGCACCTCGGCCGCGGCCTTCTCGCAGCTGTCGAGGTCCCGGCTGGCGATGACCACGTCGGCGCCGGCCGCGGCCAGGCCGAGCACCATCTCCCGGCCCAGCCCGCGGCTCCCGCCCGTGACCAGGGCGGTCTTCCCGGTGAGGTCGACGGCCGGCCCGGGCCGGCCGGCCGGCCCGCCCTCGGTCACGCCGCGCGCACCGGCGTCGGCCCGACGACGTCGGCGCGGCCCAGTTCGTCGATCTCGGCGGCGGAGAGCCCGAGCAGGCCGGTCAGCCCGGTCAGGGTGTGCTCACCGATGCCCGGCACCCCGTCGTAGGTCGGCCCCGCGTAGCTGTCCATGTGCAGCACCGGACCCGGGACGAGCACCGTGCCCAGCGCGGTGCCGGCGAGCTCGACGAGGGTCCGCTCCCGGAAGTGCGGGTCCTCGACGATGTCCCGCGCGTCGTTGACCGCCGCGGCCACGACCTCGTGCGCGTCGAGGTCGGCGAGCACCTCGGCCCGCGGCCGCGCGGCCACCCACGCCTTGACGTGCTCCTGCAGCTCGTCGTTGTTGGCCATCCGCGCGACGTTGGTGGCGAACTTCGGGTCGTCGCGGAAGTCCTCCCGGCCCATCGCCTGGAACAGCCGCATCGCGATCGTCTGGTTCGACGCCGCGATCGACAGCCACTGCCCGTCGCCGGCCTGGTAGATGCCCCGGGGGGACGCCGACCCGGAGCCGTTGCCCACCCGCTCCTGGATGAAGCCGGTGGCGGTGTAGTTGAGGATCAGGTCGCCCAGGATGAACATGAGCGGCTCGTAGAGGGCGACGTCCACGACGTCCCCCCGGCCGGTGCGGGTCCGGTTGAACAGCGCGGTCGTCGTCCCGAAGGCCGCGGACAGCCCGGCGATCGAGTCGGCGAAGCCGAACGGCGGCGACGTCGGCGGCGTCTCGGGCCAGCCGTTGACGAACGCGTAGCCGCTGGCCGTCTCGGCCACGGTGCCGAACCCGGGACGCTCGCGGTAGGGCCCGGTCTGGCCGAAGCCGGAGACCCGGGTGAGCACCAGGCCGGGGTTCTCGGCCGAGAGCACGTCGTAGCCCAGGCCCCACTCCTCCAAGCGGCCCGGCCGGAAGGACTCGATGACGACGTCCACGCGGGCGGCCAGCCGGCGGACCAGGTCCCGTCCCTCGTCCCGGCGCAGGTCGATGCCGATGGACTCCTTGCCGGAGTTCAGCCGGGCGAAGCCGATGGACATGCCCTCGTGCTGCGGCGTCCACTGGCGCGCGAAGTCGCCGGTGCGCGGGTCCTCGACCTTGACCACCCGGGCGCCGAAGTCGCGCAGCATGCGCCCCGCGGTCGGCGCGGCGTACATGGTGCCCAGCTCCAGCACCGTGACCCCGGCCAGCGGCGGGGTGCCTCCTGTCGTGCCCGTCATGGTCTCCCCCTGCCCGTTCACGGCCGCCACTGCACGTGCTGCGCCTCGAGGTACTCCCGGATGCCCCACTCGCCGATCTCCCGGCCGACCCCGGACTTCTTGAAGCCGCCGAAGGGCGCGTCCGGCCGCATGTTGCCGCCGCCGTTGATCCACACCGTCCCCGACTGCAGCCGGGCGGCCAGCCGGCGGCCGTGCTCCACGTCGGGGGTGAAGATGTTGGCCGCGAGGCCGTAGTCGCTCTCGTTGGCCAGCCGGATCGCCTCGTCCTCGGTGGCGAAGGGCACGAGCACCCCGACCGGGCCGAACACCTCCTGCTGCACCAGCCGGTTGTCGTGCGGCAGGCCGGCGAAGACGACGGGGTTGACGAAGTACCCCTTCTCCGGCAGCGGGGTGTCCAGCGAGAGGACGATCTCGCCGCCGTCGGCCAGCGCGCCGTCGATGAAGCCCTGCACGCGGGCGCGGTGGTCCTCGCGGATCATCGGGCCGATGTTGACCTCGCGGTCCCAGGGGTCGCCGACCCGGAGCGCACCGAACGCCTCTCCGGAGGCGGCGAGGAACTCGTCGACCAGGCTCTCGTGCACCAGCATCCGGGCCAGTGCGGCGCAGCCCTGACCGCCGTTGCGGGCCCACCGCAGGTGGACGTCCCGGGCCAGGGCGGCGGCGTCGACGCCGGGCAGCAGGATGGTCGGCGACTTGCCACCCAGCTCCAGGGTGACGCCCTTCAGGTCGCGGGCGGCCTGCTCCATGATCCGGGCGCCGACGGCGTCGGACCCGGTGAAGGAGACCCGGTCGACCCACGGGTGGGTGGTCAGGCGCTGGCCGACCGACGGGCCGTCGCCGATGACGACGTTGAGGACGCCGGCGGGGATGCCGGCCTCCTCGAACAGCTCGCCCATCCACAGCGTGGTCAGCGGCGTGCGCGGCGAGGGCAGCAGCACGGCGGTGCAGCCGGCGGCCAGCGCCGCCCCGAACTTGAAGACGGCCAGGTTGATCGGGTAGTTGTAGCCGGTGATGCAGGCCACGACGCCGACCGGCCGGTAGGCCACCTCGGAGTGGGTCAGCACCGGGTCGTGCCACTCCCCCAGCTGCACGGTGCGGTCGACCAGGGCCGCCTCGGCCTGCCAGCGCAGGTGCGTGACGCCCAGCTTCACCTGCATGACCTCGGCGAAGGCCGCCGGCGTGCCCACCTCGTTGACGATCGAGGCGGTGAGCCGCTCGCTGTGCTTCTCGAAGACGTCGGCGAGCCGGTGGATGGCAGCGCTGCGCTCCCGCGAGCTGGTCGCCGCCCAGGCCGGGAAGGCCCGCCGGGCCGCGGCGACGGCCTGGTCGACCTGCTCGAGCGTCGCCGTCGGCACGGTCGCGGTGACCTGCTCGGTGGCCGGGTTGACCGCCTCGATGGTCGGCCCCGCACCGGGCACGAGCCGGCCGTCGATGAGCAGTTCCCGGGTCGCCGGGACCCAGGTGCGCAGGTCGGTCTGGGTGCTGGTCATGCTCGCTGCTCCTCGCCGGGGGTGGGGGTGGCGGAGTCCGGGCGTTCGCCGGTGACCGCCGGGTTGGAGCCCCCGTGCTCGGGGCTCTTGGCCATGAGGCCGACCCGGGTGCAGACCATGATCAGCTCGTCGTGCTGGTTGTAGCCGCGGTGCTCGAACCACACGATCCCGCTGTCGGTGCGGCTCTTGCTCTCCCGCTTGTCGAGGATCGTGGTCTCGCCGCGGAGGGTGTCGCCGTGGAAGACCGGGTGGGGGAACTTGACCGAGTCGTAGCCCAGGTTGCCCAGGGTCGTGCCGAACGTCAGCTCCAGCACGTGGAAGCCGCCGACCAGCGCCAGGGTGAAGAGGCTGTTGAACAGCGGCCGCCCGTGGATGGTCTTCTTGGCGAACTCGTGGTCCAGGTGCAGCGGCTGGGTGTTCATCGTCAGCGACGTGAACAGCACGTTGTCGGACTCGGTGACCGTCCGGGTGAACGGGTGCCGGTAGACCCGGCCGACCTCGAACTCCTCGAAGTACAGACCTCGCACGGTCAGTGCCCTCCTTCCGGGGCGTCGATGCCCAGGGCGTCGCCCGGGGCGGGGCGCGCGCCGGGAGTGGCGCGGGCGTGCGCCAGCCACTCCCGGGCGGTGTCGGCGTGCGCCTTGTCGATGTGCACGCCGCGGTAGCGGACGGCGCCGGAGCCGGCGGCCGCGGCCTGCTCGTAGGCGCCGACCAGGCCCTCGTGGAACTCGATCTCCTCGGCCGTCGGGGAGAACGCCTCGTTGACGACGGCGACGTGCGAGGGGTGGATCGCGATCATGCCGCGGAAGCCGAGCTGCCGGCCCTTCTCCGCGAAGGCCTTGAGCCCGGCGAGGTCGTCGAGCCGCTCCCACAGGCCGGTGAGCGGGTGGATGCCCGCCTCCCGGCAGCCCAGCAGGATCCGGCTGCGCAGGTAGAGGGTCTCCTCGCCCTCCGGCGTCCACCGGTACCCGACGGCGCGGGCGATGTCGGCGTGCTCGGCGGTCGGACCGATCATCGCGCCGACCCGCGGCGAGGCCAGCGCGATCTCCCGGGCCGCCTGGATCGCGCCGATCATCTCGACCGGCACGATGTACTCCAGCCCGCGCACCCCGTTGCGCTCCTCGAAGTGGTCGAGCAGCGCGTCGTAGCGCAGCACGTCGGTGGCCGTGCTGATCTTCGGCGCGAACACCCCGGTGAGCCCCTGGACGACGACCGCCTCGAGGTCGCCGCCGGTCAGCCGTGTGTCCAGCGGGTTGACCCGGACGAACAGCCCGACCCGGGTGTCGCGGGACCGCACCGTCCGGATCGACTCCGCGACGGTCTGCCGGGCGCCGGCCTTCAGGTCCGCCGGGACCGAGTCCTCCAGGTCCAGCACGATGCAGTCGGCGCCGGCGGCCAGGGCCTTGTCGATCCAGGCCGGCTTGTGGCCGGGGACGAAGAGGATCGAGCGGTACGGGACCATGCTCAGTAGCTCCGCGGCAGGCCGAGCACGTGCTCGGCGGTGTAGTTGAGCACCATCTCCTGGCTGATCGGCGCGATCCGCATGAGCCGCGCCTCGCGGAAGTAGCGCTCGACGTGGAACTCCTTGCCGTAGCCGAAGCCGCCGTGCACCTGGAGGGCGACGTCGGCGGCGTGGAAGCCGGCCTCGGCGCAGAGGAACTTCGCGGCGTTGGCCTCCCGCCCGCAGGGCAGCCCGCGGTCGACCATCCACGCGGCCTTCTGCACCACCATCTCGGCGGCGTCGAGCCGGATGGCGGCGTCGGCGAGCTGGAACGCGATGCCCTGGTTCTGCCCGATCGGCCGGCCGAAGACGACCCGCTGCTTGGCGTACTCGGTGCCGCGGCGCAGCGCGGCCTTGCCGATGCCCAGCGCGGCGTTGGCGCTGATCACCCGCTCGGCGTTGAGCCCGCCGAGGATGGTCCGGAAGCCGGAGCCGACCTCGCCGACGACGTCCTCGTCGGCGACGAAGAGGTCGTCGATGAACAGCTCGTTGGTGTCGACGGCGTTGCGGCCCATCTTGGGGATCGGCCGGATCTGCACCCGCTCGCGGTCCATCGGGGCGAAGAAGAGGGTCAGGCCCGCCGTCTTCTTCCCGTTCGGGTCGCGGGGGCTGGTGCGGGCGAGCAGCAGCATCCGCTGCGCCTCCTGCGCCTTGGTGATCCACACCTTCTGGCCGGAGACGAGGAAGCCGCCGTCGACCTTTCGCGCGAACGTCGAGAGGTTCGTCGTGTCGGTGCCGGCGTCGGGCTCGGTGACGGCGAAGGAGACGTGCAGGTCGCCGCTGGCCGCCTGCGGCAGGAAGCGGCGCTTGAGCGACTCCGAGCCGTGCTCGATGACCGGGTGGAACCCGAAGATCCCGATGTGGACGGCGCTGCAGCCGCCCATGCCCGCGCCGGAGGCGGAGATCTCCTGCTCCACGATGGCCGCCTCGGTCACGCCGAGGCCCCCGCCGCCGTACTCCTCGGGGATGGTCAGCCCGAGCCAGCCGGCCTTCCGGACCGCCTCGTAGAACTCCCAGGGGAACTCGTGCGAGGTGTCGTGCTCCATCCAGTACTCGTCCGGGAACTCCTTGCACATCGCCCGGACGGCCTCGCGGATGTCCCGGTGGACCGGGTCCTCGGTGTAGTCCATGGGGGGTCTCCTCAGCGGGCGCCGGCGCCGGCCGGGGCGGCGGCGAGCCGGTCGGCGGTGTCGGGGGTGATGCCGGCGGCCCGCAGCTGGGCCTTCTGCACCTTCTCCGACGGGGTCTTGGGCAGGGTGTCGACGAAGCGGATGAAGCGCGGGGTGGCGAAGCCGGGGATGCGGCCCTCGCACCAGGACCACAGCTCGGCGGCGTCCACCGGGTCGGCCGCGGGGTCGCGGACGACGCAGGCCATGACCTCGTCCTCGCCGGCCTCGGACTCGGCGGCGACCGCGACGACCGCGACCTCGAGGACGCGGGGGTGCGACAGCAGCCCCTGCTCGACCTCGTAGGAGCTGATGTTCTCCCCGCGCCGGCGCAGCGCGTCCTTGTAGCGGTCGACGAAGTAGAACCAGCCGTCGGCGTCCCGGCGCAGCGCGTCGCCGGTGTGGAACCACAGGTTCCGCCACGCCTCGACGGTCTTCTCCGGCATCCCGTAGTAGCCCAGCGAGCAGGTCCACGGGTGCCGGGGCCGCACCACCAGCTCGCCGATCTCGCCGACCGGCACCTCCCGGTCGGTCTCCGGGTCCACCAGCCGCACGTCGAACCAGTCGGCCGCCTGCAGGCCGGCGGCCCCGGCGGGGCGGTCCTCCCCGTACGGGGACAGGATCGGCGCGCTGGTCTCGGTCAGCCCGAAGACCTCGGTGAAGGCCTCGATCGCGAAGCGCTCCTTGAACTCCGCGAGGATCGACGTGGCGGTGGGTGCGGCGAACACGGTGCGCAGCACGTTGTCGGTGTCGTCCGGGCGGGCCGGGGCCTTCCAGATGAAGTCCATCATCACGCCGATGAGGTTGGTGGCCGTGACGCCGGAGGCCCGCAGGTGCTCGACCCACCGGCTGGCGCTGAACCGCGGGCGGCAGACCAGCCGGGCGCCGGCGATCAGCGCCGGGTAGGCCGCCATGAACTGGGCGTTGCCGTGGAACAGCGGCGTGCAGGTGAAGTAGACGTCGTCGGGGGTCAGCCGCTGCAGGCTGACGACCTCCTGACCGAAGAAGTACATCTGCGCGTGCGGCATCGCCACGCCCTTGGACGGGCCGGTGGTGCCCGACGTGAAGAAGATCGACGCCAGCTCCGACGGCGCCGGGGTGCCGAACTGCGCGCCGGCGCGGGCGCCCTGCGCGAGCTCCTCCCACGGCTCGGCCGCCCAGCCGGCGTCCCGCAGCAGCCGGAGCGCCTCCTCGCGGCTGCCCGAGTCGATCACCCAGAACTTCTCGATGACCCGCGCGGACTCGGCGACAGCGACGAACTTGGCGGCGTGCACGTCGTCGACGACCGCCCAGCGGGGGGCGGCGGTGACCATCTGGTGCTCGAGGAAGAGGCCCTCGTAGGCGGTGTTGATCGGCACCTCGACGGTGCCGCCGACGCCGGTGCCGAGCCAGGTCCGCAGGAACTGCGAGGAGTTGGCGGCCATCACCAGCACCCGGTCGCCAGGCGCCGCGCCGGCCTCGGCCAGCCGGTCGGCGACCGACTCGGCCTGGACCAGAGACTCGGCGTAGGTGAGGGTCAGCTCCTCCTCGGGCAGGTCCAGGAAGACCGCGTCGGGACGGCGGGCGGCGTGGTGCCGCAACACCGTCGTGAGGGTCCAGTCGTCCTGGTCCGGAAACACCGGGACGAGGTCCGTGTAGGTCCGCATCTCTCCCCTGCCGATCGCGTCGTGCTGGAGGTCCGGATAGCTAATCATGATCAGGGTTCTTGCCGCCAGGGGCGACTCGTTCAGTCGACGAGCGCGGCCTCGCCGAGGAAGGCCCGGAGCACCGAGCTGTTGGACCGGGCCTGCTGCGCCGGCCCGGAGAAGACGACCTCGCCCCGGGCCATGGCGACCACGTCGTCGGCGATCTCCAGGCCCATGTCGGCGTTCTGCTCCACGAGCAGCACCGCGATGCCGGTGTCGGCCATGGTGCGCACCGCGCCGAGCACCGACTCGACCATCGTCGGCGCCAGCCCCATCGAGGGCTCGTCGAGCATGATCACCCGCGGCGAGGACATCAGCGCCCGGCCGAAGGCCAGCATCTGCTGCTCGCCGCCCGACAGCAGCCCGGCCGGGCCGCCGCGCCGCTCGCGCAGGATCGGGAACATCCCGTACACCTGCTCGAGCACCTCGCGGGAGCGCTCGCGGGAGGCGGTGTACCCGCCCAGCACGAGGTTCTCCTCCACGGTCAGCGGCGCGAAGACCCGGCGCCCCTCCGGCACGAGCACCATGCCGGCCCGGACCACCTTGTGCGGCGCCCGGCCGGTGATGTCCTGCCCGTCGAGCTCCACCCGGCCGGCGTGCACCCGCACCAGGCCGGCTGCCGCCCGCAGCGTGCTGGTCTTCCCCGCGCCGTTGGCCCCGAGGACCAGGGTCACCCGCCCCGGCGTCGCGGAGAGGTCCACGCCGCGGACCGCCTCCGCCGTCGCGTAGCGGACGTGCAGGTCACTGATCTGCAGCACGGTGCCACCTCTTCCCCAGGTAGGCCTCCTGCACGGCCGGCTCCCGGACGACGTCGCGCGGGCTGCCCTCGGCGATCGGCAGTCCCTGGTTCATCGCCAGCAGCCGGTCGCAGGTGTCGACCATCATCTGCACGTCGTGCTCGACGAGCAGCTGGGTCAGCCCCTCGTCGCGCAGCCGGCGCAGCAGGCCGGCCACCTCCAGCCGCTCGGGCTGGTTCATGCCGGCCGTGGGCTCGTCGAGCATGAGCACCCGCGGCTGGGAGGCCAGCGCCCGGGCGATCTCCACCCGGCGGGCGGTGCCGTAGGACAGCTCGCCGGGCCGCAGGTCCAGCAGGTCGCCGAGCCCGGTCCGCTCGATCGCCTCCTGCACCGCGGGCGGGACGCTGCGCCGGAACACCTCGCGTACCCGCTCCCCCTGGCTCCGGCGGATGTCCGCGCCGAGCTGGATGTTGCCGAGCACGGTGAGGTCGGGCAGCAGCCGGACGGTCTGGAAGGTCCGGGCGATGCCGCGGTGGGCCAGCCGGGCCGGGGGGGTGCGGCTGTAGTCCTCGCCGTCCAGGAGCACCCGTCCCCGGGTGAGCGGGACGAGCCGGGTGATCGCCGCCAGCAGTGTGCTCTTCCCCGAGCCGTTGGGGCCGAGGATGCCGAGGATCCGGCCGGTCTCGAGGGTGAGGTCGATGCCGTCGACGGCCTTGATGCCGCCGTAGTGCACCGCGACGTCCTCGGTCTGCAGCACCGCCTCCGGCACACCGGGCCGCGGGCCCTCGGGCCGTGCGTCGAGCGCCGTCACGGCCGCACCTCCGCCGCCGGGCCGCCGAGGGCGGCGAGCTGCTGGGCCGGGTCCGCAGTGGCCGGCTCCGTCGGCGCCGTCGCGCCCTCGGCCGGTATCCGCCGGTGCCGCGTGCGCATCCGGCGCCACCCGCTCTGCAGCAGCCCGAGCAGGCCGTTGGGCACGTAGACCGCGGCGGCGGCGACGAGGACGCCGTAGACGACCAGCTGCCACTCGCCGACGAACTGCAGGACGCTGGGCAGCCAGGTGAAGATCACCGCGCCGATCGCCGCGCCCGCCCAGGACAGCGTCCCGCCGACGATGATCATCGTCAGGGCGGTGACCACGAGGTGGAAGCCGATGGTCTCCGGCGAGACGGTGGTCCGCAGCAGGCTGTTCATGCCGCCCGCGCAGGCGCCGAGCGCGCCGCTGACGACGAACACCCGCCGGCGCACGCGGTTGACGTCGATGCCGAGGGACACCGCCAGCTGCGGGTCCTCGCGGACGGCGTCGATCCGCCGGCCCATGGCCCCGCGCTCGCTGGCCGCCAGCAGCAGGATGACCACCACGGTGACCAGGACGACGTGGGTGGTGGTCAGCGTGCTGATCGCGCCGAACAGGCCGGTCGCCCCGCCGGTGAGCTCGCCGCCGTTGGTCGCGACCACCGCGAGGAACAGCGCGAAGGCGATGGTGGCCATGCCGAGGTAGAGGCCGGCCAGCCGGGCCACGAGCAGCGCCAGCAGGTACCCGGTGACCGCGGCGATGAGCATGCCGGCGCCGATCGCGAGGATCGGGGCCACCTGCAGCCGGATGGTGAGGATCGCCGCGGCGTAGGCGCCGATCGCGTAGCTGCCGATGCCGGCGAAGGAGAAGACCCCCGCCCGCAGCGGCACCTGGATCGACAGCGCCAGCAGCAGGCTGATGAAGGTCGACTGGATGAGGACCAGGTGGGAGAAGTACCACGCACTCATGTGCGCCGGACCTCCTGCCGGCCGAGCAGGCCGTTGGGACGGACGAGCAGCATCAGGAAGAGGACGCCGAAGGCGATGGCCGGCGCCCAGGTGCCCGACGTCGTCACCAGGACCAGCGTCTCGATCCCGGCCAGGACCATCGCCCCGAGGACGACGCCGGCGATGCTGCCGACCCCGCCGAGGATGATCGCGGCGAACGCCTTGAGCAGGAACGCGTCGCCGGTCTCGGGCGCGATCGAGCCCAGGTAGTAGGTGAGCAGCACGCCGGCCAGCCCGGCCAGGCCGCCGGCGACGGCCATGGTGAGCAGGGCCAGCCGCCGCCGGTCGACGCCCATCATCGACGCGACCTCGGCGTCGACCCCGATGGCACGCAGCGCCAGCCCGGGGCGGGCCGCCCGCAGCCACCAGCCGATGACCGCGGCCAGTCCCAGCGCGGCGACCAGGGTGACCAGCTGGACGTTGCTGACCCGGACGAAGCCCAGGTCGTAGGTGGTCACCCGGAACGTGCCCGCCTGGTACCCGAACGGAACGCTGCGGGTGAGGTACTGGGCGACCGCCAGCGGGATGATCGCGATGCCGATGCCGCCGACGAGGATCTGCATCTCGGCCTTGCGGTGGTCGGTCGCGCGCCGCTGGATCGGCTCGAAGGCAAGCACCTGCACCAGCAGCGAGAGCACGGCCCCCACGACGACGCCGACGGCGAGCATCACCGGCATCGGCAGGGCAACCTCGCGCACCACCAGGTGGGCGGTGAAGGCGGCGAACATGAAGATCGAGCCGTGGGCGAAGTTGAGGATCCCGATGGTCCCCCACGCCAGGCTCATCCCGAGCGCGAAGAGCAGGTACAGCGACCCGAGGGTCAGCGCGTTGAGCACGTCCTGTGCCATGTCAGGTCCTTCCGGGAGGCCGGTGCCGGCGGGTCGCCCCCGCCGGCACCGGCCGGCGGCCAGGTCAGGAGTCGGCGCTGTCCACCGGGACCTCCGCCGAGCCGTCCCAGCGGACCAGGACACCGGGGACGCGGGCGTCGTTGCCCTCGAAGGTGATCTCGCCCTGGGCGCCGGCGAAGCCCTCCTGGGCCACCGCCGCCAGCCCCTCCTGGAGCGCGGTGCGGTCGGCGCTGTCGGCCTCGGCCAGGCCGCGGGCGAGGAACCACGTCGCGTCGTAGGCCTCGGCGGCGTAGTTGTTCGGCACCTCGCCGTCGTACTTCGCCTGGTAGGCCTCGACGAAGGCCTGTGTGCTCTCGACGTCCTGGTCGGCGGTGAAGTTCGTCGGCCAGACGAAGCCGGCGGCCTCCTGCCCGGCCGAGGCCAGGTTGCCCGCGCCGGCGGCGCTCATCCCGATGAGCTCGCCCTCGTAGCCGGCCTGCCGCAGCTGGGTGATGGCCACCGGGTACTGCGGGCCCTGGACCATGAGGAACGCCGCATCCGGGGCGTCGCCCGCGATCTGCGACGCCGGGGTGGTGAAGTCCTGCTGGGTGGCCTCCACCCCGCCGGTGCTCACCACCTCGAAGCCGTGCTCGCCGGCCAGCTCCGGGATGGTCTGCTCACCGAGCTGCACCAGCGTCGGGTTGCCGCTGTTGAACAGCACCGAGGCGGTCGCGACGCCCTGCTGCTCGGCGTACTCCCCGGCCAGGTCGAAGTAGGACGCGGCGGGCGGGGTCATCCGGAAGGTGTAGTCACCGATGACCACGCCGTCGCTGCCGGCCTGCACGTAGACCGTGGGCATGCCCTGCTGGTCGACGATCGGCGAGACGGCCGTCGCCTGGGCGCTGGCCTCGGGGCCGATGATCGCGACGAACGAGGGGTCGGCGATCGCCTGGCTGGCGAAGCTGGCCGCCTCCTGCGGACTGGTGGCGCTGTCGCGGCTCTCGACCTCGATGGTCGTCTCCCCGAGCAGGCCGTCCTCCTCGATCATCTCCAGCGCGAGGTCGATGCCCTTCTGGGCGTTGAGTCCGGCGAAGGAGACGGGGCCGGTCAGCGCGCGGATCGACATGATCCGCACGGTGTCGGGCAGGCCCTCGCCGCCGCTCCCCTCGCCCCCGCCGCCGCCACTGGGAGCGGTGTCGGCGGGCGAGCTGCAGGCGGCGAGTCCGACGGCCAGCAGCAGGGCTCCGGCCCCGCGCAGGGCCGGGCGCCGACCGGTCCGAACGGCTCTGTCCATGGATGAGCTCCCGAAGGCTTGTAATGATGCGAAGGGTTAGGCGGACTGTAACGGCGCTCACAAAAGCTGTCCAGACCCGTCCCGCGGGCGTCCCGGCGGTGGAGTCGGCCCCGGACGCACCGCGGCTCCGGTCCCCTGGCGGGGGCCGGAGCCGCGCTACTCATCAGGGGGCGGCCCCGTCCAGAGGCTCACCGTGGCCCCGTCCCGGGTCCCGCCCTGAGCGTGCGAAGGGCGGGGAGGACGGGCTCCTTCTTCAGATGCCCTGGATCATCTTCGTCTCGAGGAAGGCGCTGATCCCCTCGGGACCGCCCTCCCGGCCCAGGCCCGACTGCTTGAAGCCGCCGAAGGGCTGGGTGACGCACATGCCCCAGTCGTTGACGTAGATCTGGCCGGTGCGGACCCGCCGGGCGACGGACTCACCGAGCTCCCGGTCGGCGCTGAACACCGCTCCGGACAGCCCGTACTGCGAGTCGTTGGCGATGCGGACGGCGTCGTCGACGGTGTCGTACGGGATCACCACGATGACCGGGCCGAAGATCTCCTCCTGCGCGATCCGCATGGAGTTGTCGACGTCGGCGAACAGCGTGGGCTGCACGTACCAGCCGGTGTCCAGGCCCTCGGGCCGGCCGCCGCCGGTGACCAGGCGCGCGCCCTCCTCGAGCCCGGTCCGGATGTAGCCCTCGACCCGGTCCCGCTGGCGTTCGGCGGCCAGCGGGCCGAGCACGGTGCCCTCCTCGCGGGGGTCCCCGACCTTGACCGACTCCATGATCGCCTTGACGCCCTCGACGACCTCCTCCTGCCGGTCGCGCGGGACGACCAGCCGGGTGAGCGCGGCGCAGACCTGACCGGAGTTGCCGATGCCGGCGAAGGTCACCGTCTGGACCACCGAGGCGACGTCGGCGTCGGGCAGCACGATGGCCGCCGACTTGCCGCCGAGCTCCAGGGTCACCCGGGCGATCCGCTCGCCGCACAGCTGCATGACCCGCCGGCCGGCCGCCGTCGAACCGGTGAAGGACACCTTGTCGACGTCGGGGTGCTTGACGAGGTACTCGCCGACCTCCCGGCCGCCGGGCAGCACGCTGACCACGCCGTCGGGCAGGCCCGCGGCCTCCAGCGCCTCGGCCAGGATCATCACCGAGACCGGGCCCTCGGGTGCGGGCTTGAGCACCACCGTGCAGCCCGCGGCGAGCGCCGGTGCGATCTTCAGCGACGCCGTGGCGACCGGGCCGTTCCACGGGATGATGACCGCCGCCACGCCGATCGGCTCGCGCACGATCGTGGCGGTGCCGCCGCCGGGCAGGTCCCGCCGCTCCTCCAGGATGATCGTGCCGGCGAGGGTGGCCGCGTCGTCCCAGATCGCCGAGGCGTTGGCGTGGAACGCGGTGCTGATCATCGCCGGGGCGCCGATCTCCGCGGTGAACGACGCCTCCATCTCCGGGATGCGGCGGCCCACCTCCTCGCCGACCCGGCGGAGGGCCGCGGCCCGCTCGGCCGGCGTCATCCGCGGCCACGGCCCCTCGTCGAAGGCCTTCCGGGCCGCCGCGACGGCGGCGTCCATGTCGGCCGGCCCGGCCGCCGGCACCGTGGCCACGACCTCCTCGGTGATCGGCGAGACCACCTCGATGACCTCGTCGGTGGCCGGCGGCACCCAGCGACCGCCGATGAACAGCTTGTCGAACGAGCGCACGCCGGCGCGCTCCTGTACCGCGGTCATGCCGGTCCTCCCAGGGACGGACGGGCAGAAATGGCCATTTCTGCCCTCGGGGTCGGGGTGGTGGGCTCAGGCATCGAAGCCCTCCAGCTCGGGCGGGGTGAGTGCGGAGATCCGGCGCTCGGCGATCCGCCAGCCGTCGGCGGTGCGCCGGTAGACGTCCTCGTTCAGGGCGATCGCCTTGAACGCGGCGCCGGACTTGGTGTGGCCCTCGGAGAACACGTAGTTCGTGCCGCGGGCCGTCGTCCCGTCCGCGTCGAGGTCGACGACGTGGTTGGTGATGATGTGGAACTGGTCGGCGATCGCGGCGGCGTCCCGCTCGAAGAAGCCGAGGATCGCCGCCCGTCCCTCGAGCCGCTCGAGGCCCACCGGGCTGGCGTCCCACACGGCGTCGTCGGTGAAGGCCGACAACGCCTCCTGCGGGTCGAAGCGGTCCAGCCCGCGGGCGTAGAGGTGGGTCACCCGCTGGATCTCGAGGACGTCGGCGGTGCGGTCGGTGTGGGTCAGGGTCACGGTCGCCGTCCTCAGTTGTCGTAGACGATGACGCCGCGGATGTTGCGACCCTCGCGGAGGTCGGCGAACGCCTCGTTGATGTCCTCGAGCTTGTAGGTCTTGGAGATCAGCTCGTCGAGCTTGAACTGCCCGTTCTTGTACATCTCCGCGATGAGCGGGATGTCGTTGCGGGAGTTCGTCGTGCCGTAGAGCGAGCCCTGCAGCCGCTTGCCCGACATCGCGAAGCTGAACAGGTCGAACTGGATGTCGCGCTGCATGACCGGCGCCGCCGACGTCAGCACGATGACCCCGCCGCGGCGGGTCAGCTGGTTGGCCTGCTCGACGATGTCCCCGCGGGCGACGTCCACGGTGATGATCACCCGGTCGGCGCCCTGGCCGTTGGTCATGCGCTCGACCAGCTGCGCGGCCTCCTCGAAGGACGCGACGGGGTGGGTCGCGCCGAACTCCTTGGCCTTCTCGCGCTTGAAGGGCACGGGGTCGACGGTGATGATGTTCTTCGCCCCGCGGTGGACCGCCCCCTGGACGGCGTTCATGCCCACGCCGCCGGTGCCGAAGACGACGACGGTGTCGCCCAGCTGCATGTCGGCGGCGTAGACCGACGAGCCCCAGCCGGTCGGGACGCCGCAGCCGATGAGGGACGCCGGCATCAGCGGGATCTCGGGGTCGATCTTGACCACCGCGTCGACGGGGACGGTGACATAGGGAGCGAAGGTGCCCAGGTAGCTCATCGCGCCGACGCCCTTGCCGCGGGCGTGGATGCGGTGCGTGCCGTCGGGGGCGAAGCCCGCCAGGACCCCGGAGCCGAGCTCGCACATGTTGGCCTTGCCGGCGACGCACATGCGGCACTTGCCGCAGGAGGGCAGGAACGACAGGACGACGTGGTCGCCCTCCTGCAGGTCCGACACCTCGGGGCCGACCTCGGTCACCACCCCGGCGCCCTCGTGGCCGCCGAGGATCGGGGCCCAGGGCAGCGGGATGTCGCCGGTGTCCAGGTGGTCGTCGCTGTGACAGATGCCCGACGAGGTCAGCTTGACCATGACCTCCCGCCGCTTCGGCGGGTCCAGCTCGATCTCCTCGACGCTCCAGCCGGAGTTGGTCCCCGGCTCCCACAGCAGTGCTCCCACGGTCTTCACGTGCGGCTCCTCGTATCGGGTGGACGGGCGCGGCCAGGCGCCCGGGACGTGGTCGGGGCACCGGCGAGGAGGAGAGATGCGGCCGGCGAGCCCGGACAGGAGTGACCCTAGCCACAATCCTGCGCAGGGATCCAGAGTCCCTGCGCATGTTTCTTGGGACGTGCCCGGACGCCGGCGGAAGGGCTTGTCGGGGCGCCGGAGCGGGTGCAGGCTGCGGGACACCCCACCCCCGCCCGCGCTCTGCAGCGGTGTCGGAGGCCCCTTGTACGGGGCGCATGGTGCGCCTAGTTTGTGGTCCACATCACAGCCGATGCGGCCGCGGAGCCGCTCGGCGTCCCGGCGGAAGGCGGACCCATGGCGTTGGACGAGGCGACGACGGCGTTGCTCACCCAGCTCGCCGAGAGCGGCACCAAGCCCTTGCACGAGATGACCCCGGAGGAGGCGCGCGGGCTCACCGCGGCGCTCGGCGAGATGTACGGCCCCGGTCCCGAGATGCACCGGGCCGAGATGACCAGCGCGCCCGCGCCCGACGGGTACGCGATCCCGCTGCACGTCCTCGTACCGACCGAGCGGCCGCGCGGCGTGATCGTGTACTACCACGGCGGCGGCTGGGTCATCGGCGCGCTGCCGGAGTTCGAGACGCTGGGCCGCACGCTCGCCGACCGCACCGGGTGCGCGGTCGTCCTCGTCGACTACCGCATGGCGCCGGAGAACCCCTACCCCGCGGCCGCCGACGACTCCTGGGCGGCCCTGCAGTGGGTCGACGCCCACCTCCAGGAGATCGCCGGCGCGCGGGTGCCGCTCGTCGTCGCCGGGGACAGCGCCGGCGGGAACCTCGCGGCGATCATGGCGCTGAAGGCGCGGGACGCGGCCGGGCCCGAGCTGGCGCTGCAGCTGCTGGTCTACCCCGTGACCAACTGCGACCTCGACAACGAGTCCTACCGCGACCCGGCCAACCAGCTGCTGCTCAGCCGCGAGTCGATGGTGTGGTTCTGGGACCTCTACGCCCCCGAGCACGCCATGCGGCAGAACCCGGACGC
The DNA here is from genome assembly GCF_051383655.1 of Geodermatophilus sp. CPCC 205761. Taxonomy (NCBI): domain Bacteria; kingdom Bacillati; phylum Actinomycetota; class Actinomycetes; order Geodermatophilales; family Geodermatophilaceae; genus Geodermatophilus; species Geodermatophilus sp. CPCC 205761. Next base: position 116,148 of record NZ_JALPKQ010000009.1, on the reverse strand, counting down.
CTGCCCCTCGAAGGCCGCCGACCTCTCCGGTCTGCCGCCGGCGGTCGTGCTGCTCGCCGAGCACGACGTGCTGCGCCAGGAGGGCGAGGAGTACGCCGACGCCCTCGCCGCGGCCGGCGTCCCCGTGCAGACCCGCGTCCTCGACGGGCAGATGCACGGCTTCTTCACGATGGTCAACGTCCTCCCCGGGAGCGCCACCGGGATCGCGTACGTCGCCGAGGCCGTCGACCGGCAGCTCACCGCCCAGCCCGCCTGATCCCGCGCCCACTCCCCCGAGAGGAACCCGAGCACATGACAGAGACGCAACAACGGCCGTCGCCGACGGGCCTCCCCGAGGTCGACGTCGTCGTCGTCGGCGCGGGGCTGTCCGGCCTCTACCTGCTGCACAAGCTGCGCGGCCAGGGCCTGCGGGTCCGGGTCTTCGAGAAGGGCGACGGCGTCGGCGGCACGTGGTTCTGGAACCGCTACCCCGGCGCCCGCGTCGACGTGAAGAGCATGGACTACAGCTTCTCCTTCGACTCCGAGCTGGAGCAGGAGTGGGAGTGGACGGAGAAGTACCCGCCGCAGGACGAGCTGCTCCGCTACATCAACCACGTCGCCGACCGCTTCGACCTGCGCCGCGACATCTCGCTCAACACGAAGGTGACCGAGGCCGTCTTCGACGAGGACGTCGAGCGCTGGCACGTGCGCACCGACCAGGGCGACCAGCTCTCCGCCCAGTTCGTGATCATGGCGACCGGCTGCCTGTCGGCGTCCAAGGTGCCCGAGGTGCCGGGGCTCGACCTCTTCCGGGGCCGCTGGTTCCACACCGGGCACTGGCCGAAGGAGGGCGTGGACTTCACCGGCCGGCGGGTCGGCGTCATCGGCACCGGCTCCTCCGGCGTCCAGGCCATCCCGCTCATCGCCGAGCAGGCCGGCCAGCTGACGGTCTTCCAGCGGACGCCGAACTTCGTGCTCCCGGCGCGCAACCACGCGATCGACCCCGAGCACCAGCGCTCGGTCAAGGCGCGCTACGCCGAGGTGCGCCAGGCCGCGCGGGAGTCCGGGTTCGGCATCGCCGTCCCGACGCCCGAGAAGTCGGCCCTGGAGGTCTCCGAGGAGGAGCGCGAGGCCAAGTACCACGACATCTGGTACGACGAGGACAACAACCTGGTCGACCTGATGGTCAGCTACAACGACATGATCACGAACAAGGCGGCCAACGACACCGCCGCCCAGTTCGTGCGCGACCGGATCGCCGAGATCGTGCAGGACCCGGAGACCGCCGCGGCGCTCCAGCCGCACGACCACCCGATCGGCACCAAGCGGCCCTGCCTCGGGACGAACTACTACGAGACGTACAACCTGCCGCACGTGCGGCTGGTCAACGTGCGGAAGACGCCGATCGTGGAGATCACGCACCGGGGGCTGCGCACCACCCAGGAGGAGTTCGAGTTCGACGACCTGGTGTTCGCCACCGGGTTCGACGCGATGACCGGCGCGCTGACCGCGATCGACATCCGCGGTCGCGGCGACGTGGCGCTGGCCGACAAGTGGCACGCCGGCCCGCGCACCTACCTGGGCATCCAGGTCGCGGGGTTCCCGAACCTGTTCACCATCACCGGTCCGGGCAGCCCGTCGGTCCTCTCCAACATGATCACCTCGATCGAGCAGCACGTGGAGTGGGTCACCGACGCCATCGCCTCGATGCGGGAGAAGGGCATCGCGACGATGGAGGCCACCGTGGAGGCCGAGGACGCCTGGACGGCGCACGTCGACGAGGTGGGGCACATGACGCTCTACCCGACCGCCGACTCCTGGTACATGGGGTCGAACGTGCCCGGCAAGCCGCGGGTGTTCATGCCCTACATCGGCGGCGTGGGCAACTACCGGCAGAAGTGCGACGACGTCGCCGCGAAGGGCTACGAGGGCTTCGTCCTCACCGGCCCGCGGGTGCCGGTCGGCGCCGGCTGAGCGGCCGCCGGGGTGGGGCGCCGTCGCGGCGGCGCCCCACCCCGGCGTCTTGACCCCCGTCCGACCTGCCTCCTAGCTTGTGTGACCTGGGCCACACGGCCCGCGCACCACCCCGCTCGCTCACCCTCGGTCCCGGTGGCCGGCTCTCCCCCCGCCGGGACCACCACGCCGAGGAGGACTTCCCCGTGACGCAGACGCTCCCCGAGATCTCGCCCACCGGTGCCGCTGTACGCACCGTCGACGCGGTCGTGATCGGTGCCGGCTTCTCCGGCATGTACATGCTGCACCGGCTGCGCCAGCAGGGGCTGACCGTCCAGGTGTTCGAGCTCGCCGACGGCGTGGGCGGGACGTGGCACTGGAACCGCTACCCCGGCGCCCGCTGCGACGTGCGGAGCATGGAGTACTCCTACTCGTTCGACCCGGACCTGGAGCAGGAGTGGCAGTGGTCGGAGAAGTACCCGACCCAGCCGGAGATCCTCCGCTACGCCAACCACGTGGCCGACCGCTACGACCTGCGGCGGGACATCCAGTTCGAGACCCGCGTCGAGTCGACCGTCTGGGACGACGAGGCGGAGCGCTGGACGGTGCGCACCGACCGCGGTGAGGTGCTGTCGGCGAAGTTCGTCGTGCACGCCTCCGGCTGCCTGTCGATCTACAAGACGCCGGAGATCCCGGGCCTGGAGAGCTTCTCCGGGCCCTGGTACCACACCGCCCGCTGGCCCCGGGAGGGCGTGGACTTCTCCGGGCAGCGGGTGGGGATCATCGGCACCGGCTCCTCGGCCATCCAGAGCATCCCAGTGATCGCCGCCCAGGCCGCGGACCTCACCGTCTTCCAGCGGACACCGAACTTCGCCGTCCCGGCGCACAACCACGAGTTCCCGCCCGGCTACCAGGAGGAGATGAAGGCGCACTACCCGGAGTTCCGGCAGGACGCGAGGACCTCGATGCTCGGCATCCCGCACCCGCCGGCCGAGAAGGGCGCGCTGGAGGACGACCCCGAGGCCCGCCGCCGCCGGTACGAGAAGGCGTGGCACGACAAGGACAACACGCTGGTCGACCTGATGGCCGCCTACACCGACATGCTCACGGACAAGGAGGCCAACGACACCGCGGCGGAGTTCGTCCGGGAACGTATCCGGGAGATCGTCAAGGACCCCGAGACCGCCGAGGCGCTGTGTCCCAAGGACTACCCGATCGGCACCAAGCGGATCTGCGTGCACACCGACTACTACGAGACCTACAACCGGGACAACGTGCACCTGGTCGACCTGCGGAAGACCCCGCTGGTCGAGATCACGCGCGACGGCGTCCGGACCACCGAGCAGGAGTTCCGGTTCGACGCGCTCGTGCTGGCCACCGGCTTCGACGCGCAGACCGGCGCCCTGACGTCGATGGACATCCGGGGCCGCGCCGGCCTGCAGCTCAAGGAGCACTGGGACGAGGGACCGCGCAGTTACCTGGGCATCGCGGTCGCGAACTTCCCCAACATGTTCATCATCACCGGCCCGCAGAGCCCGTCGGTGCTGTCGAACATGATGGTGTCGATAGAGCAGCACGTGGAGTGGGTCTCTGACGCCATCCAGTACGTGCAGGAGCACGACCTACGCACCATCGAGGCCACCCCCGAGGCCGAGGAGAGCTGGGTCGAGCACAACGCCGAGGTCGGCAACTCGACGCTGTTCCCGACCGCCAACTCCTGGTACATGGGCTCCAACGTCGAGGGCAAGCCCCGGGTGTTCATGCCCTACATCGGTGGCGTCGGCCCGTACCGGGAGCGCTGCGACGAGGTGGCCGCCAAGGACTACGAGGGGTTCGTCCTCGCCGGCTGAGCGCGCGGGTGGGGTGGGGCCGGACCCCACCCCACCCGCCGCTCAGATCAGCAGCGTCCCCATGTCGACCGGCAGCGCGGTGCCGGTGACGAACTTCGCCTGGTCGGACAGGAGGAAGAGGACGGCGTCGGAGATGTCGCCGGGCTGCACCAGCCCGTGCTCCATCACGTTCGCCATCCAGCCGGGTGGGGCGTCGGCCTGCAGGTCCTTGGTGAAGAACTCGTTGTTGATCATCGGGGTGTCCACGCCGGCCGGGACGACGGTGTTGACCCGGATCCCGTACTTGCCCAGGGCCATGGCGTAGTTGCGCATCAGGGCCAGCACGCCGGACTTGGCCGCGCCGTAGGCCATGTGGCCGGGGTTGAGCATCTCCAGCTTGTAGGCGACGCCGCGGAAGCTCGACGTCGACCCGGTGATGCAGATGGCCCCGCCGCGCCCGCGCTCGACCATGCCGGGGGTCACCGCGCGCAGGGTGAAGAAGACGCCGGAGAGGTTGGTGGCGATGGTGTCGTGCCAGGCGCTCATGCGCTGGGCGTGCGGGCCGGTCGAGGGCAGGATGCCGGCGTTGGCGCACACCAGGTCGATGCCGCCGAACCGCTCCTCGACCTGGGCGACGGCGGCGCTCACCTGTTCCTCGTCGCGCACGTCGCCGGTGATGCCGAGGAACTCCCGGCCGTGGTCGCGCACCAGCTTCTCGGTCTCGGCCAGGTCCTCCGGCGTCGACATCGCGTACTGCACCGAGTCGAACTGGCGGGTGACGTCGATGACCGCGACGTCGGCGCCCTCGGCGGCCAGCCGCACGGCGTGCGACCGGCCCTGACCGCGGGCTCCTCCGGTGACGAAGGCGACCTTGCCCTCGAAACGTCCCATGTCTCCTCCTGTCGGATCGCTCGTGCGCTCAGACCGCGCCGGTGGGCACGGGCTCGGGTTGCGGGGTGGGCAGGGCCCGGATCGCCGGGACCACCCCCTTGCCCAGCCGCTCGATCGCGGCGATGGTCTCCGCGGCGCTCATCGACGGCCACTGCGGGCGCAGCAGCAGCGGGTCGACCGGGAACCGGGTGCACAGCTCGGTCAGCTGCGCGATGACCTCCTCGTCCGTGCCGAGCACGGCGTGCTGGGTGACCGAGGCGATGAAGTCGGCGTCGAGGTCGGCCGCGCTGCCGGCATGACTCATGCCCTTCTGGGCGTAGCTCAGGTACTTCCCCTTGGAGACCCGGGCGTACTCGACGATCGCCTCCTCCCGGGAGCCGGCGACCAGCACGTTGCGGCGCACCGGCTGCGGGCCGAACGGCTTGCCCCGGGCGGCGAACCCCTCCCGCACCGCGGCGAAGCGCTCCTCGATCTCGTCGAAGGTGGCCTCCGGGGTGACCGGGAAGGCGTCGCCGAGCCGGCCGGCCCGGCGGGCGCCGGCGACGCTCTGCGCGCCGACCCAGATCGGCGGGTGCGGCGACTGCACCGGCTTGAGGTGCGGGCGGACGCCCTCGAGCTGCCAGAAGCGGCCGGAGTGGGTGACCTCGTCCTGCGTCCACAGCTTCACCAGCAGCTCGAGGATCTCGTCGGTGCGGGCGGCCCGCTCCTTGAACGGGATCCCCAGGTACTCGAACTCCTCGGGCCGGTACCCGATGCCGGCGCCGAAGACCAGCCGGCCCTCGGTGACCACGTCGAGGGTCGCCAGCTCCTCGGCCAACAGCACCGGGTGGTACAGCGGCGCGATCATGATCTGGGTGGCCAGCCGGGTCTGCGGGTCGCAGTCGGCGGCCAGCCGCGCCAGCAGGGGCACCGGCTGGAGCCAGCGCAGCTCCCCGTAGAGGAAGTGCTGGCCGATCGCGATGTAGGTCATCCCGTTGCGCTGCGCGGCGTCGACGATGCGGCGCACGTCGTCGAACTGCTGGGCGGGGCTGACCGAGCTGGGGACGTCGGAGAGCAGCATGCCGACGGCGACCATGGCGGTCCTCTCTGTCGGGTGGGGAGCCGCGGATCAGCCGCGGGCCGGACGGGTCAGGGTCTTGGCGAGCTGGCCGAGCAGCACCTCGTTGCCGCCCTCGTAGATGCGCATGGGCCGGGCGTTGCGGTACAGCCGTTCGATCGTGGAGCCGGTGACGACGCCGAAGCGGCCCATCATCTGCACGCAGCGGTCGGTGACCCGGCCGGCGGCCTCGGTGGCCGCGACCTTCGCCATCGACGACCAGTGCAGCGCCCCGAGCGGGTCGGCGGCGGCGCGGGTGGCGGCGGAGTAGGTCAGCAGCCGGGCCTGCTCGATCTCCGTCCAGCAGGTGCCGAGCATCTGCGGGATGGGGCCGAGCCGGGCCAGCGTGCTGCCGAACTGCTCGCGGGAGGTGGTGTGCGCGACCGCCTCGTCCAGCGCCGCCTGGGCGACGCCCACCGCGGAGCCGGCCACGGACACCCGGAAGGTGGCGAGGGTCTGCAGCACCAGGGGGAAGGCCTGCCCGGGCTGCCCGACCCGCGAGTCGAGCGGCACGCGGACGCCGTCGAAGCGGACGTCGCCGATGATGTGCGGCGCGATCAGGTCGGGGCCGGACTGCACGTGCACGCCCGGGGTGTCGGCCGGCACGAACACCAGCGAGAAGCCGCTCTCCTCCTTGGCCAGGACGGTGAAGAAGGCCGCCGCCGGCGCGTTGGTGATGAACGACTTGTGCCCGTCGAGCACCAGCTCGCCGTCCCGCTCCACGACCGTGGTGGTGATCGAGCGCAGGTCGGAGCCGACGGCGGGCTCGGTGAGGCACAGGGCGGCGATCGCCTCGAGCGCGACCACCCGCGGCAGCCACTCCTGCTGCACCCGCGGAGCGGCCGCGACCGACAGGGCATAGCTGCCGATGCCCTGCATCGCGAACAGCGAGTCCAGGTGCGCCGACACACCCCCGAAGGCCTCGCGGACGACGGTCACCGCCAGGGAGTCGACCTGCTCGGTGGCGCCACCGTGCGCCGCGGGCACGGTGATCGCGGCCAGTCCGCTCTCCTGCAGCGCCTCGCGCATCACCGGGTCGACGTCGGTGGCGGCGTCGGCCTCCGTGGCCCGCCAGCGCACCTTGCCGGCCACCTCGCGGGCCTGCTGCAGCAGGTCGCGGTGGGCGTCGGGCAGCTCGAAGGTCATGGGGGTCCTCCCGGGTGCGCCCCGGCGCCGTCGCTCGGGGATCGACCGGCACGGAGACCGGGCCGTCTGCCCTATCCATGTTATTGGTGTTCATGGTTATTGTGTCAACGCCCACACTCGCCAGCCGAGAGGACGGCCCCCTGATGCCCTCCGCCGTGATCGTCGACGCCGTCCGCAGTCCCATGGGCCGCGGCAAGGCCGGGGGCGCCCTGTCCGGCGTCCACCCGGTCGACCTCCTCGCCCAGGTGCTGCAGGCCCTCGCCGGCCGCAACGACCTCGACCCCGCCGTCGTCGACGACGTGCTGGTCGGCTGCGTCGGCCAGAACGGGGAGCAGTCGGCCACCCCCGGCCGGCAGGCGGTGCTGGCCGCGGGCTGGCCGGAGACGGTGCCCTCGGTGACGATCGAGCGCAAGTGCGGCTCGGGGCAGCAGGCCCTCGACTTCGCCGTCCAGGGGATCGTCGCCGGCGCCTACGACGTGGTCGTCGCCGCCGGGGTGGAGTCGATGAGCCGGGTGCCGATGGGCTCGGCCCGTGGCGCCGCCGACCCGCACGGCCCGCAGGTCCTCGCCCGCTACTCCCCCGGCCTGGTGCCGCAGGGCATCTCCGCGGAGCTGGTCGCGGAGAAGTGGGGGCTGACCCGCGAGCAGCTCGACTCCTACGCCGCCCGGTCGCACGCCCGCGCGGCCGAGGCGGTGGGCGCGTTCGAGCGCGAGCTGGCCCCGATCACCACCCCCGACGGGACGGTGACCGCCGACGAGACGATCCGCGCGGGCACCACCCCGGAGAAGCTCGCCGGGCTCAGGCCCGCCTTCGCCGGCAGCCCGAACGCCGTCCGCTTCCCCGAGCTCGAGTGGAAGATCACCGCTGGCAACTCCTCCCAGCTCACCGACGGCGCGGCCGCGCTGCTGGTCATGAGCGAGGAGCGGGCCGCCGCGCTGGGGCTGACCCCGCGCGCCCGCGTCGCGGCCACCGCCGTCACCGGTGACGACCCGCTGCTGATGCTCACCGGGCCGATCCCGGCCACCCACAAGCTGCTGGCCCGCTCCGGGTTCTCCATCGACGACATGGCGGCGGTCGAGGTGAACGAGGCCTTCGCCTCGGTCCCACTGGCCTGGCAGGCCGAGTTCGGGGTGGACGACGCCCGGCTCAACCCGCGCGGGGGCGCCATCGCCCTCGGCCACCCGCTCGGCGCCTCCGGCGTCCGGCTGGCCACCACGATGCTCGGCTTCCTCGAGGACACCGGGCAGCGCTACGGCCTGCAGACCATGTGCGAGGCCGGCGGCATGGCCAACGCCATGGTGATCGAGAACCTCTCCGCGAAGGGCTGAACATGGACGTCACAGCAGGGTCCGCGGTCGTCACCGGCGGGGCCTCCGGCCTCGGGCTGGCCACCGCCCGCCGTCTGGTCGAGAAGGGGGTACCGACCGTCCTGGTCGACCTGCCCACCTCCGCCGGTGCCGACGTCGCCGCCGAGCTGGGCGGGAAGACCCGCTTCGTCGCCGCCGACGTCACCGAGCCCGACGCCGTGGCCGCCGCGGTGGCCGCCGCCGACGAGCTGGCCCCGCTGCGCACGCTCGTGCACTGCGCCGGCCGGGGCGGGGCGATGCGGGTGGTCGACAAGGAGGGCAACCCCGGCTCGCTGGAGTTCTACGAGTCGATCGTCCGGGTCAACCTGATCGGCACGTTCAACGTGCTCAGCCAGGCCGCGGCGCGGATGGCGGCGCACGACCCGGTGGACGGCGAGGAGCGCGGCGTCTGCGTGCTCACCGCGTCGGTCGCCGCCTGGGAGGGGCAGATCGGCCAGCTCCCCTACGCGTCGTCCAAGGCCGGCATCGTCGGGCTCACCCTGGTCGCCGCCCGGGACCTGTCCAGCCGGCAGATCCGGGTCGCCACGATCGCGCCCGGCACCTTCGACACCCCGATCCTGGCCCGGCTCCCCCAGAACGTCCGCGACTCCCTCGGCCAGATGACGCCGCACCCGCGGCGGCTGGGCCGACCCGACGAGTTCGCCCGGATGGCCCTGGCGATCATCGACAACCCGATGATCAACGGCGAGACGATCCGGCTGGACGGCGCGATCCGGATGCAGCCCAAGTGAGCGGGCATCGCAGCGAGCGCCGGCGAGCGAGGAGTGGAGCGACCGTGGCGCGGAGCGCCAGGGTGACGACGTGAGCGAGCAGCCGGAGGTCCTCGTCGAGCGGGACGGCGCCGTCCTCGTCGTCACCGTCAACCGGCCGCAGGCGAAGAACGCGATCAACAAGGCCGCCGCCGAGGGCATCGGCGCGGCGATGGACCAGCTCGACTCCGACGACAGCCTGTTCGTCGGGGTGGTGACCGGTGCCGGCGGCACGTTCAGCGCGGGGATGGACCTCAAGGCCTTCCTCGCCGGGGAGAAGCCGCACGTGCCCGGCCGCGGCTTCGCCGGGCTGGTCGAGCGGCCGCCGGCGAAGCCGCTGATCGCCGCCGTCGAGGGGTTCGCGCTGGCCGGCGGGTTCGAGATCGCGCTCGCCTGCGACCTGATCGTGGCCGGCGAGGGGGCGTCCTTCGGGCTGCCCGAGGTCCGGCGCGGCCTGCTCGCCGGTGGCGGGGGGCTGCTCCGGCTGCCGCGCAAGGCGGGGCTGCCGAAGGCGACCGAGTGGGCGCTGACCGGCGACCGGATCCCCGCGCAGGACGCCCACGCCGCGGGGGTGGTCAACCGGCTGGTGCCCACCGGCGAGGCGCTGCCGGCCGCGCTGGCGCTGGCGCGGCAGATCGCGGGCAACGGTCCGCTGGCCGTCCAGGGCACCAAGCGGATCCTCACCGAGGGCAGCGAGTGGCCCGCGGCCGAGGCCTTCGCCCGGCAGTGGGAGATCTACGCGCCGGTGCGCGCCTCCGAGGACGCCGAGGAGGGCGCCCGCGCGTTCACCGAGAAGCGGGAGCCGGTCTGGCGCGGTCGGTGAGTGGACTTTCCGCGCGGAAAGTCCGGACCGAGCCCGAACTTTCGGCGCGGAAAGTCGGGACCGAGCCCGGACTTTCCGCGCCGAAAGTCCGTCAGCGCCAGTTGATGACCTGGCGCATCAGGTCCGGGTGCCGCTCGTTCACCCAGTCCGCGTACTGCTGCATGTGCTCCCGCATCAGCCGCTCGGCCTGCTCGGCGTCACCCTCGGCGACGGCCGCGGCGATCGCGGTGTGCACCTCGAGCACGTGCTTGCGCTCCTCCTTGGGCGAGAGGGCGCCGCTGACCTGGTCGCGGAAGATGTCCTCGAGCGAGACGCAGAGCAGGTTGAGCACCGGGTTGCCCGACATGGAGGCGACGCCGCGGTGGAAGTCCTTGGTGGCGTCGAAGTAGGTGGCGTCGTCCTCGACGCGGGTGGTCTCCGGGTCGGCGAGCTGCCCGTCGAGTTCCTGCCCCCGGCGCTCCGCGGCCATCCGGGCCATCAGCGGCTCGAGCACCAGGCGGGCATCGATGAGCTGCTGGAACGTCATCCCGCCGAGGTGGAAGAACAGGGTCGACATGCGGCCGTAGTCACGCGTGCCGACCTCGATGACCATCGGACCGCCGTTGCGCCCCGGCTTCATCGTGATCAGACCGTGCACCTCGAGGATGCGCAGCGCCTCCCGCAGGGAACCCCGGCCCACGCCGTAGTCCTCGAGCATCTGCGCCTCGGACGACAACAGGGTGCCCGGCGCCAGCTTCCGGGAGACGATCTCGTGCACGATCTCCTGGGCCAGGGCCTCGGCGACCTTGGCGCCGCGCTTGATGGGCCGCGGAACCGACCCGTCTGCGCGGGAACGCATGCTCGCCGTCATGGCCCCAGGGTAGTGGCCGGTTCCGCTCCCGGCCGGAAAATCGCTGATATTGATGAGACTGGTACTCCGGCCCGACGAGAGGCGAGGACATGACGTTCCTGCAGGCCACGGGGATCACCCCGGTCCGGAAGCGCATCGACGGCTCGTCGCCCGGAGAGGTCGGAGCGGCCGCGCTCGAGCGGGCCCGGGCGATCGCCGAGCTCGGCGCGTTCACCAGCCTCGCCGACAGCCCGGCCGGCGGGGCGGGGCCGCTGGCCGGCGTCCCGCTCGCGGTGAAGGACAACCTCGACACCGCCGACCTCCCCACCAGCGGCGGGACCCCCGCGCTCCGGAACTCCCGGCCCGGCCGCGACCAGCACGCGGTCGGGCGGTTGCGCGCCGCCGGGGTCGCCGTCGTCGGCAAGACCAACCTGCACGAGCTGGCGCTGGGCATCACCAGCAACAACGCCGCCTTCGGGCCGGTCCGCAACCCGCACGACCCCGCCCGGTCGGCGGGCGGCTCCTCCGGCGGCTCGGCGGTCGCCGTCGCCACGGGGGTGGTCCCGATCGCCCTGGGCACCGACACCGGGGGCTCGGTGCGGGTGCCGGCCGCGCACTGCGGAGTGGTCGGCTGGCGCCCGACCGTCGGTCGCTGGGGCACCGGGCGCACGGTGCCGATCTCGAGCACCCGCGACACCGCCGGCGTGCTGGCCACCGGCGTCGCCGACGTCGCCGTCGTCGACGAACTGGTCACCGGGCAGGCGGCCGCCGGCAGCCATGACCGGGCCCTGCGGCTCGGCGTCCCCCGGATCGGGTTCTACGACGACCTGCACCCCGAGGTCGCCGCTGTCGCCCAGCGCTCGCTCGACCGGCTCGCCGACGCCGGCGTCGACCTGGTCGACGTCCGCGTGGCCGACGCCCACGAGCTGGACGCCGAGTGCGGCTTCCCGATCGTCTTCTTCGAGATCGCCCGCGAGCTGCCCGCCTACCTCGCCACCCTGCCCGGACCGGAGAACCGGCTGACCCTCGCCGACGTCCTGGCGCAGGTCGCCTCCCCCGACGTCCGTGCCGCGCTCGAGGTCGCCGCGGCGGGCGGGATCACCGAGGAGGTCTACCGGCAGCAGCTCGCCGTCCGCGACCGGCTGCGCGCCGCCTACGCCGACGCGCTGCGCGCCCCGGACGGCGGACGGCTGGACGCGCTGGTCTACCCGACGGTGCCGCTACCGGCGCCGCCGGTCGGGGACGACGAGACCACCGAGCTCAACGGCCGGCAGGTCCCCGTCTTCCTGACGACCATCCGCAACACCGGCCCGGGGTCGACCGCGGGCATGCCGTCGATCTCGCTGCCGGCCGGGGCCACCGCCGGCGGCCTGCCGATCGGCGTCTCCCTCGAGGCGCTGCCGGGGGACGACGCGGCGCTGCTGGCGACGGCCGGGCGCGTCGAGGCGGTCCTGGCCGGGGCACCCGGCCGTTGAGGCAGCCGCCCGGGACCGGCTCCTCCGACCCCGGGCAGGCGGCGGAACCACGGAGTTCCAGGAGGCCTTGATTCCGCCGGGCATCCCGAGGACCGTTGCTCCGGGCCGTCTCGCCGAGCCCATGGCGCGTCGACCTGGGCCCTCGTTCCCGGAACGGCCACCAGCGGGCCCCCGCCGCCCCCGCTGCTCGAACGTCGGCGGCCTCCGCGGTGTCCGGCCGGGCGATCGTCGGACCGGCGGTGCTGCACGGCCCGTCATCGGGTGCGGCACCGGTGCCGCGAGCGCGATCGCCTCCGAGGGGACATCCGCACTCACCCGAGGAGAAGCCTGATGCGACGTATCGCCGTGCTGTCCGCCGTCGTCCTGGCGGGCGGTCTGATCGGCACGAGCGCAGCCCTCGCCACCGCGGACGACCGGTCCGCGGATCCCGACGGTCGCTGGATCGCCGTGGAGGACGAGGTCGCGATCGTCCTGCCGAACGGGGACACCTTCACCGACGACGGGTCCATGGAGGAACCGGAGGGACTGCCTCCGGTCGGTGCCCGCGTGTTCATCAGCGAGGTGCTCTACGACACCGAGGACGGGACCACGCGCGGCGCCGAGGTCGGCCGCAGCCACATCGAGTGCACCGCCCAGGCACTCGTCGCGAACCTCCGGTGCGAGGCCGCGTTCGTCTTCACCGAGGGATCGCAGCTGCACGCGGCCGTGCTGGCCGACTTCGGCGCCGAGGAGAGCGCCGAGGCGTTCACGCTGGACGTCGCGGTGACCGGTGGGACGGGCACCTACGCCGGGGCGACCGGTGTGGTGACCCTGACCGACATCAGCACCTCCGCCGAGGAGACGGTGACGCGGTACGAGGCCGACCTCGACCTCCCGCGGCGGTAGCCCCTCGGCTCGTCGCCCGGCCCGGTCCCCGTCGAGGACCGGGCCGGGAGCGTCTGGCGGTCGGCCGCCGCATGGACCAGGGTCATGGACCTCGACCGGTTCGACCTCACCCGATCGGGAGGGTGCGGGTCGGTCCATCGTCGGCCGACCCGGGCCGGACCCGACCGGAGGTGGCAGTGGTGCGCCGTCCCGCGAACGACCTGCAGCGCGAGTTGCTGCGCATGCTCCTGCCGCGGAGCGCGCGCCGGGAGGAGCTCGTCAGCGAACGGGTGGCCCCGGCACTGGCCGAGGTGGGCGAGCGCCTGGCCGGCCGGCCGGCGGCAGAGGTCTTCGCCGCGCTGGAGGCCGTGGTGCGCAGCGCGGGCGCGGAACCCGACCAGGCGGCCCTGCGGGAGTTCGCCGCTCAGATCGAGGCGGGCGAGAACCCCTTCGCCTGACGCGTCAGCTGGCGCGGAACAGCTCCACGCGGGCCTGGCGGCTGAGGATCTCGGCGGTCTCGCTGTCGGCCGAGCCGCGGCCGGCGAGGAGGGCGGCGAGCTCGTCCCGGTCGGCGACGGTCGTGTAGTCGGCGAGCTCCTGCTCGAGGACGCGGCGGGCGCGGCGCTCGGAGCGGGTACGGCTGAAGGAGTCGAGGAGGCTGCGGGTCATGACTCCATGTTCGGACAATCTGCTTGGCAGATCTCGTCGTCAGCATGTGAGTGTCCCCACGACGGGGTAGCAGATGTGGCCAGCGCCACGGCCCGGCAACGGCCCCGCCCACCTCAGATCATGCCGAGGCCTCTCGCCGGCGCGGCATGATGTGCGCGGGCCGGCCCGAGGTCGTGCGATCGGCCGACCGGGCGGCCGAGTCGAAGGTGATCACCCGGTGGCCACGGTTCTCCGAGAGCCAGAGGGCGCGGATCCAGCTGAACAGGGTGGCCAGCCGGTTGCCCCAGCCGACCAGGTAGAGCACGTGCACGAAGGCCCACATCACGTATGCCGGGAAGCCGGTCACCGTCAGGCCGCGGACGTCGGCCACCGCCGACCGGTGCCCGATCGTCGCCATCGATCCCTTGTCGCGGTACCGGAACGGCCCCGGGACCGGCCGGCCGTCCAGCCTTGCGGCGATCACCCGGCCGACGTAGCGGCCCTCCTGCAGGGCCGGCTGGGCGACCGCGGGCACACCCTCCAGGGCGACCATGTCCCCGATCGCGAACACCTCCGGGTGCCCCGGCAGCGAGCAGTCCGGCAGGACGGGGAGCCGGCCGGCGCGGTCGGTGTCGACGCCGGCGCGCTCGGCGAGCAGTCGCGCCAGCGGTGAGGCTTGCACCCCGGCGGCCCAGATCCGCGTGCGGGCGCGGATCACCTCCCGGCCGGTGGGGCCCTCGACGGTGATCGAGTCGTGGTCCATGTCGACGGCCAGGGTCCGCACCCGCACCTCGACGCCCATCTGCTCCAGCCGCCGCTGGGTGTACGCCTGCAGCCGCGGCGCGAACGGCGGCAGCACCGCTCCCGCGCCCTCGAGCAGGAGGATCCGCGCCTCGTGCGTGTCCACCGACCGGAAGTCGCGGGGCAGCACGGTGTGCGCCAGCTCCGCCACCTGCCCGACCAGCTCCACGCCGGTCGGGCCGGCGCCGATGACGACGAAGGTCAGCCACTCCGCCCGCTCGGCGGGGTCGGTGGTGAGCTCGGCCATCTCGAACTTCGACAGGATGGCGTCGCGCAGGTACCGGGCATCCTCGACGGTCTTCATCCCGGGCGCGAACTCCGCGAAGGCGTCCTTGCCGAAGTAGGAGTGGGACGCTCCGGCGGCCACGACGAGCGTGTCGTAGGGCAGCTGCACGTCCTCCCCGTCCGGCGCGACGGCGTGCACGAGGCGCTGGTCCAGGTCGACGTCCCCCACCTCGGCGAGGACCACGCGGGCGTTGCGCTGACGCCGGACCACCCGGCGCAGCGCCGGCGCGATCTGCCCGGGCGGCAGGATGCCGGCCGCGACCTGGTACAGCAGCGGCTGGAACAGGTGGTGGTTGGTGCGGTCCACGATGGTGACGTCGACGTCGGCGCGGGCCAGTGCACGGGTGACGTTCAGACCGCCGAACCCACCACCGACGACGACGACGCGGTGCCGTGCGGGCATGGCTCTCCTCCGGAGGACGTGGGGGGCGCGGGACGTGACCTCCGCCACACCACTATGTCAGGACAATTCGCCCCGTGTCGAGAGACCACACGGGCGGGTCACCGGCCGACGAGCGTCGTCTCGAAGTCGTACCGGGAGGCGCGGTAGACGTGCCGGCCGTGCTCGATCGCCACGCCCTGGTCGTCGAACGCCGTGCGCTGCATGGTGAGCAGCGCCGACCGCGGCGGCTCGTCCAGCAGCCGGGCCTCCTCCGCGCGCGCCAGCCGCGCGCCGATGCGCTGGTGGGCGACCCGCAGGTGCACTCCCTGGGCGCGCAGGTACTGGTAGAGCCCGCGGGAGGTGAGGTCCTCGATCGTCGGGTCGAACCGGCCGGGCAGGTGGTTGGTCAGCAGCGCCAGCGGCTCGCCACGGGAGCGGCGCAGCCGGCGCACCACGACGACGTCGTCACCCTCGGCGATGTCGAGCTCCTCGGCGATGTCCGCCGTCGCGGGCACCCGGTCCAGCGACAGGACCTCGGTGGTCGGTGCCTCGCCGGCGCGGGACAGGTCGTCGTACAGGCTCGTCAGCTCCACCGACCGGCGCACGTGCGGCTGGATCACCTGCGTGCCGACCCCGCGCTTGCGGACCAGCAGCCCCTTGTCGACCAGCTCCTGCACCGCGCGCCGAACCGTCGGGCGGGACAGCCCGTAGCGCTGGGCCAGGAGGATCTCGTTCTCGAGCCGGGAGCCGGCCGGCAGCTCCCCACCGGCGATGGCGCCCTCGATCGCCTGCGCCAGCTGGAAGTACAGCGGCGTCGGGCTGGAGCGGTCGATGTCGAAGGTGAGCACGGGTGCCACGGGTCCCTCCTCGGATGGGGCACCCGGGATCGAACCGGCAGCCCGTGCACCCATGGTCGCACCTCGACCTCGGTCCGTCCTCACCTCAACGGGGCATCGCGACGTGACCACGTCCTGTTGGCGTTATGTCCTGACAAAGTATTGACAGCCGAGTGTGTCCCGGAGCACAGTCCCAGGGACACCGGCCGACGACGCAGGGGGATGGAGAGCTGTGGGAGACGCCCTCGACATGGTGGTGATGGGCCGCAGCGGGGTGGACGTCTACCCCCTGCAGGTCGGCGTCGGGCTGGAGGACGTCGAGACGTTCGGCAAGTTCCTCGGGGGCAGCGCCGCCAACGTCGCGGTCGCGGCGGCCCGCCTCGGCAACGCCACCGCCCTGGTCACCGGCGTCGGCGACGACCCCTTCGGGCGGTTCGTGCGGCGCGCGCTGCGCGACCTCGGGGTGGACGACCGGTTCGTCGTCGTCGACCGGGAGCACCCGACGCCGGTCACCTTCTGCGAGATCTTCCCGCCCGACGACTTCCCGCTGTACTTCTACCGCCGGCCGGCTGCCCCCGACCTCCAGCTGCGGCCGGAGCACGTCGACCCGGCCGCCGTCCGGGACGCCGGCCTGTTCTGGGCGACGGTGACCGGGCTGTCCGAGGAGCCGAGCCGGTCGGCGCACCACACCGCCTGGCAGGCGCGCGGACGCCGCCGGCACACCGTGCTGGACCTGGACTACCGGCCGGTGTTCTGGGCGTCCCGGGAGGAGGCGTCGGAGCAGGTCCGGGCCGCGCTCCCGCACGTCACGGTCGCCGTCGGCAACCGCGAGGAGTGCGAGGTCGCGACCGGGGAGACCGATCCCGACCGGGCCGCGGACGCGCTGCTGGACGCCGGGGTGGAGCTGGCGATCGTCAAGCAGGGGCCGAAGGGGGTTCTCGGCAAGACGCGCAGCGAGCGGGTCGTCGTCCCGCCCACGCCGGTGGAGGTCGTCAACGGCCTCGGCGCCGGGGACGCCTTCGGCGGGTCCCTCGCCTCCGGGCTGCTCGGCGGGCTGCCGCTGGAGCAGATCCTGCGCAACGCCAACGCCGCCGGCGCGATCGTCGCGTCGCGGCTGGAGTGCTCCACCGCGATGCCGACCGCCGCCGAGGTCGAGGCACACGTCGCCGCCACCCTGGAGGACACCCGTGTCTGACACCGTCCTGTCCCCCGCCGACGTGCTCGCGCCGTCGCCGGCGTGCCGGACCTACGCCGAGGTCACCGAACTGCGCAGCCGCGAGCCGGAGGCCATCGGGCGCGCGCTGGCCGCCCGGCGCCGGCGGAAGGCGTTCCTCCCGGAGGACGGGCGGCTGATGCTCGTCGCCGCCGACCACCCCGCCCGGGGCGCGCTCGCGGCCCAGGGCCGGGCCACGGCGATGTACAGCCGCACCGAGATGCTCGACCGGCTGCGCACCGCGCTGGCCCGACCGGGCGTCGACGGGCTGCTGGCCACGGCCGACGTCGCCGAGGACCTGCTGCTCCTGGGCGCCCTCGAGGACAAGGTCGTCGTCGCCTCGATGAACCGGGGCGGGCTGGCCGGCGCCACCTTCGAGCTCGACGACCGCATGACCGGCTACGACGTGGCCGGCGTCGTCGAGGCGCGCTTCGACGCGGCGAAGATGCTCAACCGCATCGACCTCGACGACCCGGGGACCGTGACCATGCTGGAGACCGCCGGCCGGGTGGTCAGCGAGCTGGCCCGGGCCGGGATCGTGGCGATGCTCGAGCCGTTCATGTCGCGCCGGGTGGAGGGCCGGGTCACCAACGACCTCAGCCCGGAGGCCGTCATCAAGTCGGTGCACATCGCCCAGGGCCTGGGCGCCACCTCCGCCTACACCTGGCTGAAGCTGCCGGTGGTGGCGGAGATGGAGCGGGTCATGGACGCCACCACGCTGCCCACCCTGCTGCTGGGCGGGGACCCCTCGCGCCGGCCGGAGGAGACCTACGCCAGCTGGCGGAGCGCCCTCGCCCTCCCGGCCGTGCGCGGCCTCGTCGTCGGCCGGACCCTGCTCTACCCGCCGGACGACGACGTGACCGCCGCCGTGGACACCGCGGTCGCCCTCGTCCACTAGAAGGACCCTCCTGCCCCCACCGGGACCCTGCAGGAGGGCCGCTCCGGAACGTCACCACGGAGGAGCCGATGACCGCGACCACGCACTCGCTGCACCTGCCCGCCGGCACCGCCGCCGCCGGTCCGTACGCGCTCGAGGTGACCCCCGAGTCGGCCCGCTGGGGGCACTCCGGCCTCCGGGTGCTGGAGCTGCCCGCCGGCGGCAGCGCGACCCTCGACACCGGCCCCGACGAGGTCGTCGTCGTCCCGCTGGAGGGCGGACTGACCGTCGAGTGCGACGGGGAGGTGCTCCCCCTCACCGGCCGCAGCGGCGTCTTCGCCGGGCCGACCGACTTCGCCTACCTGCCCCTCGGGGTCACCGCGACCCTGGCCAGCCGGGGCGGCGGGCGGTTCGCCCTCTGCAGCGCCCGCGCCCGCCGCCGGCTCCCGGTCCGGTACGGCCCGGCCGCCGACGTCCCGGTCGAGCTGCGCGGCGCCGGCCGGTGCAGCCGCCAGGTCAACAACTTCGCCACCGCGGGCGTCTTCGAGGCCGACTCGATCATCGCCTGCGAGGTCATCACCCCCGGCGGCAACTGGTCCTCGTACCCGCCGCACAAGCACGACGAGACGTCGGACGTGGAGAGCGAGCTCGAGGAGATCTACTACTTCGAGGTCGCCGCCGGGCCACAGGGCCAGCCGGGCCTGGCCTACCACCGCGTGTACGGCACCGCCGAGCGGCCGATCGACGTCCTCGCCGAGGTCCGGGACCGCGACGTCGTCCTGGTCCCCCACGGCTGGCACGGACCGTCGATCGCCGCGCCCGGCCACGACCTCTACTACCTCAACGTCATGGCCGGACCCGGTCCCGAGCGGGCCTGGCGGATCGTCGACGACCCCGCGCACACCTGGATCCGCGACACCTGGGCCGGCGAGGACGTCGACCCGCGCCTGCCCCTGCACTCCCCCGCCGGCACCGAGAAGAACGGAGCCCCCCGACCGTGAGCGAGTACCCGCCGCCGGCACGCGCCGAGACCGTGCGCCTGACCGTCGCCCAGGCCGTCGTCCGCTTCCTGGCGCAGCAGCACACCGAGCGCGACGGACAGCGGCAGCGGCTGTTCGCCGGCTGCTTCGGCATCTTCGGCCACGGCAACGTGGCGGGCCTGGGCCAGGCGTTGCTGCAGGCCGAGCTCGACGAGCCCGGCGCGCTCCCCTACGTGCTGGGCCGCAACGAGCAGGCGGTCGCGCACACCGCCGTGGCCTACGCCCGGGCCAAGGACCGGCTGCAGACCTGGGCGATCTCCACCAGCGTCGGTCCCGGCTCGACGAACCTGCTCACCGGTGCCGCGCTGGCGACCATCAACCGGCTGCCGGTGCTGCTGCTCCCCGCCGACACCTTCGCCACGCGCTCGGCCGGGCCGCTGTTGCAGGAGCTCGAGCGTCCCGACAGCGGCGACGTGACCGTCAACGACGCCTTCCGCCCGGTGTCGCGCTACTTCGACCGCATCTGGCGGGCCGAGCAGTTGCCCGGCGCGCTGCTCGGTGCGATGCGGGTGCTCACCGACCCCGCCGAGACCGGCGCGGTGACCCTCTGCTTCCCGCAGGACGTGCAGGCCGAGGCGTTCGACTGGCCGGTCGAGCTGTTCGCCGAGCGCACCTGGCACGTGGGGCGGCCCCTGCCCGAGCGCGCCGCCCTGCAGCGCGCGGTCGAGGTGATCCGCTCCGCCCGCCGGCCGCTGGTCGTCGCCGGCGGCGGGGTCATCTACTCGCAGGCCACCGAGGCGCTGGACGCGTTCGTCAGCGCCACCGGCATCCCGGTCGGCCAGACCCAGGCCGGCAAGGGGTCACTCCCCTACGACCACCCGCAGTCCGTCGGCGCGATCGGGTCGACCGGGACCACCGCGGCCAACGCCCTGGCCCGCGAGGCCGACGTCGTCATCGGGATCGGCACCCGCTACCAGGACTTCACCACCGCCTCGCACACCGCCTTCAACGACCCCGGCGTGCGGTTCGTCAACGTCAACGTCGCGGCGATGGACGCCGCCAAGCACGCCGGCGTCACCCTGCATGCCGACGCCCGGGAGGCGATCACCGCCCTCGCCGACGCGCTGGCCGGCTGGTCGGTCGACGACGCGTACCGGGCCCGCAGCGCGGAGCTGGCCACCGAGTGGGAGGCCACCGTCGAGGCCGCCTACCACCCGGAGACCCCCAGCGCGGGCGAGGGCGGCCGGCTGACCCAGAACGAGGTCATCGGCGTCGTCAACGAGGTCTCCGCACCGCGCGACGTCGTCGTCTGCGCCGCCGGGTCCATGCCCGGAGACCTGCACAAGATGTGGCGGGTCCGCGACCGCAAGGGCTACCACGTGGAGTACGGCTACTCCTGCATGGGCTACGAGATCCCCGGCGGCATCGGCATCCGGATGGCCAGCCCCGACCGCGACGTCTTCGTGATGGTCGGCGACGGCTCCTACCTGATGATGCCGACCGAGCTGGTCACCGCCGTCCAGGAAGGCGTGAAGATCATCGTCGTCCTGGTGCAGAACCACGGCTTCGCCTCGATCGGCGCGCTGTCGGAGTCGCTCGGGTCCCAGCGCTTCGGTACCCGTTACCGGTACCGGTCGGCGTCCGGCCGGCTCGACGGCGACGTGCTCCCGGTCGACCTCGCCGCCAACGCCGCCAGCCTGGGCGTGGACGTCCTGGTCGCCCAGGACGGCCCGAGCCTCGAGGCGGCGCTGCGCAAGGCCAAGGCCGGCGACCGGGCGACCGTCGTGCACGTCGAGACCGACCCGCTCGTGGACGCGCCGTCGAGCGCGTCGTGGTGGGACGTCCCGGTCAGCGAGGTGTCCACGCTGCAGAGCACCCAGGACGCGCGCGCCACCTACGAGCGGTGGAAGACCGTCCAGCGGCCCGCGTACCTCACGCCGTCCGAGACCGACACCCCCCGGCCATGACCCACCCGCCCGTTCCCCGAGGAGACGACGACATGACCGCGCAGCAGCGCCGCGCCCGCATCCGGGTGGGGTCCGCCCCCGACTCCTGGGGCGTCTGGTTCCCGGACGACCCGGAGCAGGTGCCCTGGCAGCAGTTCCTCGACGAGGTGAGCGCCTGCGGCTACGAGTGGATCGAGCTGGGTCCCTACGGATACCTGCCCACCGACCCCGCGCAGCTGGCCGACGAGCTCGGCTCCCGGGGCCTGCGGGTGTCCGCCGGCACCGTCTTCGAGCACCTGCACCGGCCGGACTCGTGGGACGCGGTCTGGAGCCAGGTCAAGGACGTCGCCGCGCTCACCAAGGCGATGGGCGGCACGCACGTCGTCGTCATCCCCGACACCTTCCGCGACCAGAAGACCGGCGCGGACGTCGAGTCCCGGCACCTCACCCCCGAGGCGTGGACGGCGAAGACGACCGGCGTGACGCAGCTCGGCAAGGCGGTGCAGGAGGAGTACGGCCTGTCCATCGCCTTCCACCCGCACGCGGAGACCCACGTGGGCTACCAGGCCGACATCGAGCGCTTCCTCGCCGACACCGACCCCGGGTTCGTGCCGCTGTGCCTCGACACCGGTCACGTCAGCTACTACCGCGGCGACAACCTCGACCTCATCCGCCGCTATCCGGAGCGGATCGGCTACCTGCACCTCAAGCAGGTCGACCCGGCCGTCATCGACCGCGTCCTGGCCGACGACATCGTCTGGCCGGAAGCGGTGCGGATGGGCGCGATGACCGAGCCGCCCAACGGCGTCCCGGCCTACCCGCCGCTGTTCGAGGCGATCGAGGAGCTCGGCCTCGACGTGTTCGCGATCGTCGAGCACGACCTCTACCCCTGCGCGCCGGACGTGCCCCTCCCCATCGCCCAGCGCACCCACCGCTACATCGGCAGCTGCGGGTTCCCCGCACTGGAGATCGGCTCCCCCAGGACCCGCTCGACCGTCGAGGAGACCCGGGCATGACCACCACCGAGACCGCCGCCGGCGTGCTGCCGGCCATGGCAGAGGTCCCCGCCGCCGAGCTGCGCGTGGCCGTGCTGGGCGTCGGCCTGATGGGCGCCGACCACGTCGCCCGCCTCTACAGCCGGATCTCCGGCGCGCAGGTGACCGTGGTCAGCGACGCGTTCCAGGAGAAGGCCGACGAGGTCGCCGCGTCCGTGCCCGGCTGCCGCGTGGTCGCCGACCCGCTGGCCGCGATCGCCGACCCCCAGGTCGACGCCGTCCTGATCGCGACGCCGGGGCAGTTCCACGAGGAGCAGGTGCTCGCCTGCATCGAGCACGGCAAGCCGGTGCTGTGCGAGAAGCCGCTGACCATGGACGCCGAGAGCTCGCTGGCCGTCGTCCGGGCCGAGGACGAGTACGCACAGCGGACCGGCCGGCGACTGGTCCAGGTCGGCTTCATGCGCCGCTTCGACCCGGAGTACGCGCAGCTGCGCACGCTGATCGAGTCAGGCGAGATCGGCGAGCCGCTGGTCGTGCACTGCGCGCACCGCAACGCCAGCGTCCACCCGCGCTTCACCACCGAGATGATGATCACCGACTCGGTGGTGCACGAGGTCGACGTCACCCGATTCCTCCTCGACGAGGAGATCGTCGCGGTGACCGTGCTGCAGCCTCGGGCCACCCGGCACGCGCGGGAGGGGTTGTCCGACCCGCTGCTCGTGCTCTTCGAGACCGCCGGCGGCCGGATGGTGGACGTCGAGTGCTTCGTCAGCACCGGCGTGGGCTACGAGGTGCGCACCGAGGTCGTCGCCGAGGACGGCAGCGCGATGATCGGCCTGGACGTCGGCCTGGTCCGGCACACCGGCGGCGCCGGCGGCGCGGCCCGCGGCACGGCCATCGCCCCCGACTTCCGGCAGCGCTTCGGCCGGGCCTACGACATCGAGCTGCAGCGCTGGGTGGACGCCGCCCGCCGCGGCACCATCGACGGCCCCGGCGTGTGGGACGGCTACGCGGCCTCGGCCGTGTGCGCCGCCGGCGTCGCGGCGCTGCGCTCCGGGCAGCGCACCGAGGTGGAGCTGGCGCCGCGGGGGGGCACGCAGCCATGAGAGTCGCCCTGGACCCGCAGATGCTGCGGACGACGCCCCTGCTGGAGCTGCCCGACGTCGTCGCCTCGATGGGCTACGAGTGGATGGAGCTCTCGCCGCGCGAGGACTTCATCCCGTTCTTCAAGCACCCGCGGGTCGACCTGGCCACGGTGCGGGCGTTCCGGTCGAGGCTGGCCTCGGCCGGCGTCGGCGTCACCTCGCTGCTGCCGGTCATGCGCTGGTCGGGCCCGGGAGAGGTCGAGCGGCAGGCCGCCGTCCGCTACTGGCGCCGGGCCATCGAGATCTGCCTCGAGCTCGGCGTGGACACGATGAACTCGGAGTTCAACGGTCGCCCGGAGGCACCGGAGCTCGCCGAGGCCATGTTCTGGCGGTCGATGGAGGAGCTCCTGCCGGTCTTCGAGCGGGAGGGCGTGAAGCTCGCCCTCGAGCCGCACCCGGACGACTTCATCGAGCTCGGGCACCCGGCCGTCGACATGGTCCGCGGCATCGACAGCCCCAACGTCTCCTTCCTGTACTGCCTGCCGCACACGTTCCACCAGGGCGACGACGCGGCCGGGATCATCGCCCACGCCGGCGACGCGCTCACCCACGTCCACGTCGCCGACTCGATGGACCACACCGCCTCCGACGGGCTGCGCTACATCACCAACCCGCCGGGCAACACCGTCCGCGTCCACCAGCACACGGAGCTCGGCCGCGGCGACGTCGACGCCGACGAGGCGTTCGCCGCCCTGGCGGGGATCGGCTTCGACGGCGTCCTCACCACCTGCGTGTTCGGGTGGGACGACGAGGCCCGCGAGTCCGGGATCCGCATGCTCGACGCCATCCGCGGGCTGGTCGCCAAGCACTTCCCCGGCGACACCCAGCGCGACGCCGTCGCCTCCGGGCGGCCGAACTTCCCCCAGACCCCGCTCCCCGACGACACCGCCCCCTAGAAGATCTGAGAGGCAGTCATGCCCACCTCCATCCCCCACTGGATCGACGGTGCCCGCCGCGAGGGCGCCAGCGGCCGCACCGGCCCTGTCACCGACCCCGCCACCGGTGAGCAGACCGGCGCGGTCGCGCTCGCCTCCCCCGAGGAGGTCGACGCCGCCGTCGCCGCGGCCACCGCCGCCTTCCCCGGCTGGCGGGACACCTCGCTGACCAAGCGGACGGCGGTGCTGTTCCGGTTCCGCGAGCTGCTCAACGCCCGCAAGCCCGAGCTGGCCGCGATCATCACCGCCGAGCACGGCAAGGTCCTCGACGACGCCCTCGGCGAGGTCTCGCGCGGCCAGGAGGTCGTCGAGTACGCCTGCGGCGTGCCGTCGCTGGTCCGCGGCGGCTTCACCGAGAACGCCTCGACCAACGTCGACGTGCACTCCGTGCGCCAGCCGCTGGGCCCGGTGGCGGTGATCAGCCCGTTCAACTTCCCGGCGATGGTGCCGATGTGGTTCTTCCCCATCGCGATCGCCACCGGCAACACCGTCGTCCTCAAGCCCAGCGAGAAGGACCCGTCGGCCGCGCTGTGGATGGCCGAGCTGTGGAAGGAGGCCGGGCTGCCCGACGGCGTCTTCAACGTGCTGCAGGGTGACAAGGTCGCCGTCGACGGCCTGCTCGAGCACCCCGACATCAAGGGCGTGTCCTTCGTGGGCTCGACGCCGATCGCCCGCTACGTCTACGAGACCGGGACGCGCAGCGGCAAGCGGGTGCAGGCGCTCGGCGGCGCGAAGAACCACATGATCGTGCTGCCCGACGCCGACCTGGACCTCGCCGCCGACGCCGCGGTCAACTCCGGCTTCGGCTCGGCCGGCGAGCGGTGCATGGCGATCAGCGCGATCGTCGCCGTCGGCGGGGTCGGCGACGACCTGGTGGCCCGCATCGCCGAGCGCACGGTCACCCTGCGCACCGGCGACGGGCGCAAGGGCTGCGACATGGGTCCGCTGGTCACCCGCGAGCACCGCGACAAGGTGCGCTCCTACGTCGACGCCGGCGAGGAGGAGGGCGCCAAGCTCGTCGTCGACGGCCGGGAGGTGCAGCCCGACGGCGGTGAGGACGGCTTCTGGCTGGGCCCCACCCTGCTCGACCACGTGCAGCCGCACATGAGCGTCTACACCGACGAGATCTTCGGACCGGTGCTGTCGGTCCTGCGGGTGGACAGCTACGAGCACGCCCTCGAGCTGGTCAACTCCAACCAGTACGGCAACGGCACCGCCATCTTCACCAACGACGGCGGCGCCGCCCGGCGCTTCCAGCACGAGGTGGAGGTCGGGATGATCGGCATCAACGTGCCGATCCCGGTGCCGATGGCCTACTACTCCTTCGGCGGGTGGAAGAACAGCCTCTTCGGCGACTCCCACGCGCACGGCGCCGAGGGCGTGCACTTCTTCACCCGGGGCAAGGTCATCACCAGCCGCTGGCTGGACCCGAGCCACGGCGGCCTGAACCTCGGCTTCCCGCAGAACGCCTGAACAAGGCCGCGAGACCGGCCGGCGCCGGCGAGACATGTCTCCGCCGGCGCCGGTCGCCCCGCTAGCGTTCGGGTCGCCATCGGGAGAGAGGGAGACCGCTGAACCCCGATCCTGGATCGCCGGACGCGGTCGTGGCCGCTGAGATGGCGGCGGCGGCGACGGCCTGGCTGGCCTCGCTCGACCCGGAGCAACGCCGGCTGGCGCAGCGACCCGGGCCGGCGGACGGGCCGGAGGCCGAGGCCGACCGGCTGCGCTTCGACTACGTCCCCACCGACCACGGTGGTCTGCCGCTGGGCCTCCAACGGCCGGCCCAGCAGTCCCTTGCGCTGGGACTGGTCGCCTCGGGGCTCTCGACCGCCGGCTACGTGACCGTGTGCGGCGTCATCGGCCTGGAGAACGTGCTCGACAACACCGAGGGCCTGCGGTCCTCAGCGGGCCGGGAGCGCTTCCGTGACCCGGGCCTCTACTACCTGCGGGTGTTCGGCGAGCCGGGCGGACCGGGCCCGTGGGCCTGGCGGTTCGGCGGCCACCACGTGTCCCTCAACAACCTCGTCGTCGACGGCCGGCTCCGTGCGATGACGCCCTGCTTCATCGGGACCAACCCGGCCGCGGCTCCGCTGCTCGGCGCCGGGACCCTGCGGCTGCTCGGCGCGACCGAGGACCTCGCGCGGGACCTGGTGCGGTCGCTGTCTCCCGGCCTGCGGGCCCGGGCGGTGCTGGCCGACACGGCCCCCGGGGACATCGTCAGCGGCAGCCGCCCGCGGCTCCCCGCGGCCGACGTGCTTCAGGACGACAGGCAGCTGCCGCTGACGGCGCATCCGCTGGGACTCCCGGGGCGGGAGCTGGACGACGGCCAGCGCCGACTCCTGGAGGCGCTGCTGGCGGCGTACCAGGGCCGGGTGCCGGACGGCCTGGTCCGGCCGGTGGACCTCGACACCGTGCACCTGGCGTGGGCCGGCTCCACCGAGCCCGGCCTGCCGCACTACTACCGGCTGCAGGACCCGCGCCTGCTCGTCGAGTGGGACAACACCCAGGACGGGGCCAACCACGCGCACTCGGTGTGGCGGGACCCGGAGGCCGACTTCGGCCTGGACGCCCTCGCCGACCACCGGGTACGGCACCACGGCGGTTGACCGGGTGGCGCCGGAGTGCTCTCCCGGCGCCACCCGGCCGACGGCCCGGGGGGGGGTCAGCGAGCGGGCGGAAAGGCGGCGCGGAACCGGTCGAGGGCCACGGCCGGGTCGCCGGACGCCCAGCCCTCCAGGGCGACGACCCCGGTGTAGCCGAGCCGGTCGAGGGCGGCGGCGATCGCCGGGTGGTGGATCTCCCCCGTGCCCGGCTCGCAGCGGCCGGGGACGTCGGCCACCTGGATCTCGCCCACCAGCGGCAGCGCCCGCTCCACGAGCTCGACGAGGTTCCCCTCGCCGATCTGCGCGTGGTAGAGGTCGAGGTTGAGCCGCAGGTGCGGGCTGCCCACGGCCTCCACCAGCGCGATCGTGTCGGCGGCGCGGGCGAAGGGCGTGCCGGGGTGGTCGACGGCGGTGTTGAGGTTCTCCAGCGTGAAGACCCGCCCGGCCCGCTCTCCCAGCGCGGCCAGCCGCTCCAGCGTGCGCGCGGCGGTCAGCCACATCGCCGGGGTCACGACCTCGCTCGCCACCACCGGCAGCCCCCGGCCGTCCAGGCCCGTCCCGTGCACGTTGAGCCGCGGGCAGTCCAGCCGCTCGGCGACGGCCAGCGACTGCTCGGCGGTCTTCAGGAGCTCCTCGGCGCCGTCGGGGTCGGCGAGCGTGCCGGTGACGTACCCGGTCATCGAGGAGAAGGTCGCGCCGGTGGCGATCAGCTCGTCGACGTCCTTGACCGTCCAGTCCCAGATCTCGACCTCGAAGCCGGCGTCCGCGATGCGCCGCACGCGCTCGGCGAACGGCAGGTCGAGGAAGAGCATCTCGGCCGAGGCCGCCAAGCGGTACGCCGTCACTTCTCCACCTCGGCGAGGCGCACCGGGCGGGCGGCGCGCACCGACTCCGCCGCGGCCAGCGCGATGGCCAGCGCCGCGCGGGCGTCCTCGCCGGTCACGGGGGCCGGGGACCCCGTGCGGACGGCGTCCACGAACGCGGCCAGCTCGCCGGTGTAGCCCTCGGGGAAGAGCTCCTGGTCGCTGCGCACGGTCTCGGCATGCCGGCCTGCGGAGCCCGAGAACACCATCCCGGTCCGGCGGCCGTCGCCCATGGTGGCCATGCCGCCGGAGCCCAGCACCTCGCCGCGGACGTCGTAGCCGTAGGCGGCCTCGAAGCACGCCTCGGCGACCGCCATGGCGCCGTTGTCGAAGCGGATCTGGACGACGGCGGTGTCCATCAGCCCGCGGTCCCGCCACTCCGGCTCGACCAGCGCGTCGGCGGTGGCGTACACCTCGACGGCCTCCGCGCCGGGGTTGAGGAAGCGCAGCGTGTCGAAGTCGTGGATGAGCGTCTCGAGGAAGATCGTGTCCGGCAGGACGCGGGAGGGGTCGAAGCCGCCCGGGTCGCGGGTCAGCGAGCGCAGCTGGCGCGGGGTGCCGAGCGTGCCGGCGTCGAGCAGCGCGCGGGCGGCCCGCCAGTCCGCGGCGAACCGGCGGTTGAACCCGACCTGGAGGACGACGCCCGCGGCGCGGGCGGCGTCGATCGCCCGGTCGGCGTCCGGCAGCGTGACGGCCATCGGCTTCTCGCAGAACACGTGCTTACCCGCGCCCGCGGCGGTCACCACCAGGTCGGCGTGCGACCGCGCCGGTGCGGCGATGACGACCGCGTCGACCTCGGGGTCCGCCCAGAGCTGCGCGAGGTCGGTGTACGCCCGGCCGGCGCCCAGCTGCCCGGTCAGCCGTTCAGCCGCTCCGGGAGCCGGGTCCGCGACGGCGACCAGCCGCGCCTGCGGCAGGCGCAGCGCCACCGTCTGCGCGTGGAAGGCGCCCATCCGCCCCGACCCGATCAGGGCCACACCCACCGTCTCGCTCGCCATCCCGACTCCCCTTCTAGAACGTTCTAGGCCGCTCTCAGCGTGACGCCCGCCACGCTCCCCGTCAAGGGGACGGGCCTAGAACGTTCTAGGGGATCGGCGCTACGCTGACCGCGTGACACCCGGAGGCCCCGACCGGAGGCCGACGCTCGCCGACGTCGCGGCCCGCGCCGGCGTCTCCACCGCGCTGGTCTCGATCGTCATGCGGGGCGTGCCCGGTGCCAGCGCCGCAACCCGCGAGCGGGTCCGGCGCGCGGCCGACGAGATCGGCTACTCGCCCGACGCCCGCGCCCGCCTGCTCCGCAGTTCCCGCAGCCGCCTCGTGGGCGTCGTGTTCGGGGTGCAGCACGCCTTCCACGGCGACCTGCTGACCGGGCTGTACGACGCGGCCGAGAAGGCCGGGTACGAGCTGGCGCTCAGCGCCGTCACACCGGGACGGGACGAGCGCCGGGCGGTGGACAGCCTGCTCCGCGACCGCTGCGAGGCACTGGTGCTGCTCGGCCCCCAGTCCCCCACGGCCACGCTCGCCGACCTGGCGGCCCGCCTGCCGGTGGTGGTCGTCGCCCGCTCCGTCCGGTCCACCGCGGTCGACGTCGTCCGGACCGCCGACGACGAGGGGCTGCACCTGGCGGTCGACCACCTGGTGGAGCTCGGCCACCGCGAGGTCGTGCACGTCGACGGCGGCCGGGCGCCGGGGGCCGCCGAACGGCGCCGGGGATACCACGAGGCGGTGCGCCGGCACGGCCTCGCGGCTCGCGTCGTGCCCGGCGGGCTCACCGAGGACGACGGCGCCGCCGCGGCCCGGGAGCTCCTCGGCGGACCGCTGCCCGGCGCCGTGACGGTGTTCAACGACCGCTGCGCGCTGGGGCTGCTCGACGTCCTCCGCCGCGCCGGCCGCGCCGTTCCCGGGGACGTGAGCGTCGTCGGCTACGACGACAGCCGGATCGCCCGGCTCTCCTCGGTCGACCTCACCTCCGTCGCCCAGGACGTCGAGCAGCTGAGCACCCTCGCCGTGCAGCGCGCCATCGGCCGGCTGGACGGGGCGGCCGTCGAGCAGCGTGAGCTCGTGGTCCCACCGCGGCTCGTCGTCCGGAGCACCACCGCCCCGCCCCGCTGAGGGAGGGCGGGGCCGCCTACAGGTCGAGGACCAGCCGCGGCGTCGTCGAGCGGGAGACGCAGATCATCATGCAGTCGTTGGCTCCCCGCTCCTCGCTGCTGAGCACCGAGTCGCGGTGGTCGGGCACACCCTCGAGGACGCCGGTCTCGCACGTGCCGCAGGTGCCCTCGGCGCACGAGGAGAGGACGCCCACGCCGGCCGCCTCCACGACCTCGAGGATGGAGCGCTCCGGGGGCACGGGCAGGGTGAGCTCACTCTGCGCGAGGACGACCTCGAAGGTGTCCGACCGCACCGGCTCGGTCAGCGGCTTGGCGGCGAACCGCTCGACGTGCAGCGCCCCCGCGGGCCACGCGGCACAGCGTGCCTCGACCGCCGCCAGCAACGGCTCCGGGCCGCAGCAGTACACCCTCGTGTCGGGACGCGGCTCGCCCAGCAGCCCGTCGAGGTCGAGCATCCCGACCTCGTCCTGCGGGTGGACGGTCACCCGGTCGCCGTGGCGCGCCAGCTCGTCGAGGAAGGCCATGGAGGCCCGGCGCCGGCCGCCGTAGGCCAGCTCCCAGTCGGCACCGGCGGCCTCCGCGGCCCGGATCATCGGCAGGATCGGCGTGATCCCGATGCCGCCGGCGATGAACAGGTACCGGGGCGAGTCGACCAGCGGGAAGTTGTTGCGGGGGCCGCGCACCCGGACGGTGTCGCCCTCCTGCAGGCGGTCGTGCACGAACAGGGAGCTTCCGCGGCCGTCCGGGTCGCGCAGGATCCCGAGGCGGTACGCGGAGTGGTCGGCGGGGTCGCCGCACAGCGAGTACTGCCGGGTGGGTGCCCCGTCGAGGACGAGGTCGACGTGCGCCCCGGGCTCCCAGCGCGGCAACGGGGCGCCGCCGACCTCCCGCAGCGTCAGGGTGACGACCCCGTCGGCGGCCGGGCGCTTGGCGACCACCCGGGCCTCGGCCTCGAACTCGGAGGTGGCGAGGGTGACGCTGGTCGTCCGGTGGTGCACCTCCTCGACGTGCGGACGACGTCCGGCGGCGGCCCGGGACGACCCGAAGGTCACCGGCAGGTTCTTCCAGACGTACATGTTCGGCGAGCTCGGGTAGAAGCCGGGCGGACCGGCGAGCTCGTAGTCGCCCAGGACCGGGAGCGCCTCCTCCAGCGCGATCCGCGCCTCCAGGCGGGCCAGCGGCGCACCCAGGCAGCCGTGCACACCCTCGCCGAAGCCCAGGTGGCGACCGCGGGGCCGGGTGACGTCGAACCGGTCGGGGTCGGGGAACTGGCGCTCGTCGCGGTTGGCCGCGCCGGGGATGAGGACGACGCGGCCGCCGGCCGGGATGGTGACCCCGTGCAGGGTGACCTCGCGCGACGTCGTCCGGGCGGTGAGCTGCAGCGGGGTGATGAGGCGCATCGCCTCCTCGATCGCATTCGGGATGAGCGACGGGTCCTTCCGGAGCAGCTCCCGCTGGTCGGGGTTCTCGGCGAGCAGCTTGAACAGCGTGCCGGTGAGCCCCGCGGTCGACTCCACGCCGCCCAGGAAGAGGATCATCATGAGGCCGCTGACCTCGGAGTCCGGCGTGACCCGGTCCTCCACGAACGGCACGCCGTCGATGTCGGCCTGCACGAACTTCGTGACGACGTCGTCGCGCGCGGACCGGCGGCGGTCGTCGAGCAGGTCGATGAAGTACTGCTGGACACCGGCGGTGGCCGCCCGCGCGACCGGGGTGAGGTGCGGCGTGCCGGGCACCCGGTCCTTCAGCTCGTGCGTCCAGTGCTCCAGCTGGTCGCGCCGCGCCCGCTCCACGGGGTCCTTCTCGTGCCGGCTCGGCAGGCCCATCAGGTGGAAGAACACGTCGAAGGGCATCGGCCAGGCGAGCTCCTGGGCCAGGTCCACCGCGCCGCGGTCCCGCCAGGAGGCGACCAGCTCGCGCACCACCGCGCGGATGCCGTCCTCGAGCCCGGCGATCCGGCGCGGCAGGAAGTACGGCTGCACCACCGAGCGCACCTGGTCGTGCCGGGGGTTGTCCATGCTGCCGATGGACCCCGGCGGCACCTGCTCCAGGCGGCTGTCGTCGATGTCCATGCCCTCGTAGCTGAGGAACGTCTCCGCGTCGAGCGCGGCGGCGCGCACGTCCTCGAAGCGGGTCAGGGCGTACCACCCCCACCGCTCGCTCCAGTACACGGGCGCCTCGTCCCGCATGCGCCGGTACACCGCGAACGGGTCGGACGTGTAGAAGTCGGGGGCGAACGGGTTGTAGTCGATGGCGGTGGCAGTGCTGGCCATGGCGGTCTCCGCGGGCGCGTGGGCGGCGAGGGGGGGCGTCGATCGACGCGTCGCGCGTTTAAAGCGCTTCAAGACCCAGCGTGACCGGTGACCGGCGTCACTGTCAACGGTTTGTCAGGACGAAGTCGGCCGATGCCGGCCCACCGCGCCGGTGGAGCTGCGGATGACCAGTCGGGGCGAGAGGACCAGGTCCCGCTCGGCGATCGGGTCCGCTGCGAGTCGCGCCGCGCAGCGGTCGACAGCCAGCCGGGCCATCTCCGCGGCGTCCTGCCGGACGGTCGTGAGGTCCAGGTGCGGCAGGCGGGACAGCGAACTGTCGTCCCACCCCACGATCGAGACGGCCCCGGGCACCGGGACGCCAGCCTGGAACAGCGTCTGGTGCAGGCCGGTCGCGACGTCGTCGTTGTAGGCGATCACCGCGCTCGGCAGCGACTCCTGCGCGAGCAGGGACCGCGCGGCCGTGACGCCGTCCTCCTGGTTGATGCCACCGCCGACGACGCGCACGTACCGGTCGAGGCCGTGCCGACGCATGGCGGCGCGGTAGGCGCGGCGCCGACTGGTCGACACCGAGCCCGGCCCGCCGTCGACGTGCAGGATGCGCTGGTGCCCCAGCTGGGTCAGGTGGTCGACCGCCAGGAGCATCCCCTCCGCGTCGGAGGTCCGGATCACGTCCACGGACGGGTCGTCCACCCCCCACCCGATCACGACGACGGGCAGCCGACCGGCGAGCACGGGGGCGCCGATCTCCGACGCGACCAGGACGACCGCCTCGCACCGGAAGTCGAGCAGGGTCTCCACGGCCCGGCGCTCGTCCCGACTCGGGGTCAGGGCGCTGAGGATGAGCTCGTAGCCGGCCGCGCCCGCGGCCACGTAGAGCCCGTCCAGCAGCTCGAGGTGGAAGCGGCCGGACATGCCGAAGACCACGCCGAGCAGTCGCGACTGCCCGCTCGCGAGGAGTCGCGCCCGCGCGTCGGGTCGATAGCCGATGTTCGCAGCCGCCTCCTGCACCCGTCGGCGCGTCTCGTCGCTGGCACCGGCCACGCCCCGCATCACGATGGAGACCAGGGCACGGGACACGCCGGCGTGCGCGGCGACGTCCTCCAAGGTGGGCCGTCTCCCCGCTCGCCTGTCGCTGCCGTCGCTCACGCCAACTCCCCACTGTCAGGATGTAAGAACAAACTCTTGACCCAGCCGTGTGCCTGCCGTCACACTTCCACACGCTAGAGCGCTCTAGCACAGGCTTGGTCCCGTGGCCGTCTTGCCGCCGTCCATCGGGCGAGGAGCGCAGCGAGACGCCATCCACCACGGCCGGGACCGCTCGACGAACCCCCGGCGCTACGAGAGGACAACGATGTTCGGTTCCCGGAAACAGCGTGCGGCCGCGGGCATCGCGACCGCCTTCGTGCTGACCACCGCCGCGTGCAGCAGCAGCGGCGGCGCGCAGGAGCAGGGCGCCACCGCCGACACGCCACGGATCACCATCGCGATGATCAGTCACGCACCCGAGGGTGACGCCTTCTTCGACGTCATCATCAAGGGGGCGGAGGAGGCGGCCGCGAAGGACAACGTGGAGTTCCAGTACTCCAGCTCCGGTTCGGTCCCCGAGCAGTCCACGCTGATCCAGAACGCGATCGACAGCGAGGTCGACGGCATCGCGGTGAGCATGCCCGATCCCGCCGCGTTGTCGCCGGTCGTCCAGAAGGCGGTGGACGCGGGCATCCCCGTCGTCGTCTTCAACGCCGGTGACCGGGACTGGCAGGCGACGGGGGCGCTCGCCTTCTACGGCGAGCCCGAGGTCCTCGCCGGCGAGTTCGCCGGGACCGAGCTGAACGAGCGCGGTGCGACCCACGCCCTGTGCGTGCTCCAGGCCCAGGGACAGATCCAGCTGGAGGACCGCTGCGCGGGCCTCGACGCGACGTTCAACGGGACCGTCGAGAAGCTCTACGCACAGGGCACCGATCTCCCGCAGTACGTCTCCACGGTCTCGGCCAAGCTGCAGCAGGACCCCACCATCGACGCCGTCGTCACGCTCGGCCCCCAGCTCGGCGTCGCGGTGTCCCAGAACGTCCAGGAGACGGGCAGCGACGTCGACGTGGTGACCTACGCCTTCAACAGCGACCTGATCCCGCTGCTCGAGGACGGCAGCGTCGCCTTCACCATCGACCAGCAGCCGTACCTCCAGGGTTACCTCTCGGTCGACACGCTGTGGCTGTACCACCGGAACCAGAGCGTCATCGGCGCTCAGCAGCCGGTGCCGACGGGGCCGGTCGTCATCGACCAGTCGAACATCGGCGAGATCGCCGAGGACATCGAGTCCGGACTGCGCTGACCCCCGGTGGCCTGTGGGCGCTCCCCCGGGGCGCCCACAGGCCGCGCCGCTCCCCCGTTCCCGATCCACCGCCACCGACCGGCGGAACCGACGAAGCCGAGGCCGCTCATGACGCTCACCCGCGAGTCCCTTCCGCCGTCCGCGACCACCCCGGGCACCCCTGCGGTGTACTACGACCCGCTGTCGTACCCGGTGTACGAGCACCCCTACGACCTCTACCGGCAGCTCCGGGACCACGCGCCGGTGTACTACAACGAGCGCCGGGACCTGTACGTCGTCTCCCGCTACGAGGACGTCTCCGCCTGCCTCAAGGACCACGAGCACCTCGTCAACGCCCTGGGCAACGACATCGACGGCACCCACGACTCCTACGGCACCGGGATGCTGGTCTGTTACGACCAGCCGCGGCACACCGTCCTGCGGGAGGCGATTCGGCGCTCGTTCGGTGCCCGGGAGATCCTGGCCATGCAGGAGGGCATCCGCGAGGAGTCCCGCCGACTGCTCGGCCTGATGCGCGAGCAGGGCCGCGGCGACTTCGTCCACGACGTCGCCCTGCCCCTGGTCTTCAACGTGGCGCTCCGGCTGGCCGGGGCCCCGCTGTCGGACACCCAGTACTTCATCGAGCACCTGTGGCGGGCCATGGCGCGCACCGTCGGCAAGTTCGGCATCCCCGACGACGCCGCGGCCGCCAACCGGGAGTCCGAGGAACACCTCGCCCAGATCGTCGAGCGCCGTCGCGCGGAGCTCGCGGCCGGCATCGATGCATCGGCTCCCGACGCGATCACGCAGATCCTCCAGAGCGTCGACAAGGGCAAGGTCGCCACGGCCGAGGTGGTCGGTCTCGCGCACCTGGTCCTCTCGGCCGCCACCGACGCGCCGGCCGCGCTGCTGTCGAACTGCATCGCCGTGCTGGACCGGTACCCGGTCCTGCAGCGGCACCTGGCCGAGCACCCCGGGAAGATCAGGAACTTCGTCGAGGAGGTGCTGCGCTACGACAGCCCCGCGCAGAACCTGTCCCGGCAGACGACGACCGAGGTCACCGTCGCCGGCGTGACCATCCCGGCCGACTCGCGCGTCATGGTGCTCATGGCGTCGGCCAACCGCGACGAGCGGGTCTTCGACGCCCCCGACACCTTCGACGTCGACCGGGTCTTCACCGCGGAGAACAAGATCCTCACGTTCGGCGAGGGCATCCACTCCTGCATGGGTGCACCGCTGGCCCGGCTCACGGCCCAGGTCATGCTCGAGACGCTCCTCGACGGCGGCGAGTTCCGGGTCGTGGGCATGCCCGAGCGGTGGGTCAAGCAGATGGTCCGCGGCTTCGCCCGGCTGCCGATCGAGTACGTGTCCTCGTCGCCGGTGCCGGAGCGGACGCGGGCGTGGGCCGCCCAGCCCCACCTGGAGGCCGTGCAGCACCGGAGCACCACGCTGACCCTCGCCGCCCGCGAGTTCGAGACCGATGTCCGGGTCGACGCCAAGGAGATCGTCGCCGACGGCGTGGTCGCCCTGACCCTGCGCGAGGTCGACGGCAACCCGCTGCCACGGTGGGAACCGGGCTCGCACGTCGACCTCGTGATCCCGGGCGTGCACACCCGGCAGTACTCGCTGTGCGGCGATCCCGGGGACCGCCACGCCTGGCGCCTCGGCATCCTGCGCGACCCCGTGGGGAGCGGCGCGTCCCTCCACGTGCACGACCGGCTCGAGGCCGGCGACGTCGTCCGTGTCCGGGGACCGCGCAACAACTTCCCGCTGGTCGACTCACCGCGCTACCTGTTCATCGCCGGGGGCATCGGCATCACGCCGATCCTGCCGATGATCGCAGCCGCCGAAGCGGCCGGCGCCGAGTGGGAGCTGGTCTACGGCGGTCGGCAACGTGCCTCGATGGCCTTCGTGGACGAGCTCGCCGCGTACGGCACCCGGGTCTCCGTCCGCCCCCAGGACGAGACGGGACTGCTGGATCTGGACGGCCTCCTCGGTCGTCCGCGACCCGACACGAAGGTCTACTGCTGCGGACCCGAGCCCCTCCTGGCCGCGGTCGAACAGCGGTGCACGGGCTGGCCGAAGGGGTCCCTCCACGTCGAACGCTTCACCGCCCGGCCGCTCGGCGAGCCAGTGCTCCACGAGTCCTTCGAGGTCCATCTTGCGCAGAGCGGGCTCACGCTGACCGTCCCGCCGGACCGGTCCGTCCTGTCCGTCGTCGAGGACGCCGGCGTCGGGGTCCTCTCCTCCTGCGCCGAAGGGACCTGCGGCACCTGCGAGACGCCCGTGCTGGACGGCGTCCCCGACCACCGCGACTCCGTGCTCGACGAGGAGGCCCGGGAGGCCAACGACTGCATGATGATCTGCGTCTCGCGGGCCTGCACCGCCCGCCTGGTGCTCGATCTCTGAGAAGGGCCCCTCAGGACCCGGGCGCCGTCCCGGTCGAGGCGCGGACGACGAGGTGCGGAGGAAGCACGATCTCCCGTGGCTCGTCGCGCCCGTTGCGGCGCTCCATGATCGCCGCGACCGCGTGCCGAGCCTGCTGCCCTGCGTCCTGGCTGACGGTGGTCAGCTCGATGTGGGCCCAGCGGGACTGCGGGCTGTCGTCGAAGCCGACGACCGACACCTCGTCCGGCACGCCGATGCCCGCACGGGTCAGCACGTCCATGAGGCCGATAGCACTCCGATCGTTGAAGGTCACGAAGGCGGTGGGCAGCGCGTGCTCGCGCAGCAGCGAGGAGGCTGCGGCCATCCCGGCCGCCTCGGTGTGGTCCCCGGGCAGGACTCTCGCGTGCGCCGCCAGTCCCAGCCGACCCATGGCCGTGCGATAGCCACGTCGCCGGTCGGTCGCGATGGTCCCGCGCCCGCCGTCGACGTAGGCGATGTCCCGGTGACCCAGGTCTGCCAGGTGGGCCACCGCCTGGGCGACTCCGTCGGCGTCCGCCGTCCGCACGACGTCGGCCACCGCCGACGGGATGCGCCGGCCGACGACGACGACGGGCATCGCGGACCCCAGCTGCGCCAACCGGTGCGGCGGAGACTCGGGGCCCAGGAGGACGACCGCCTCGCACCGGAAGTCCACCAGCGTCTCGATGGCGCGGGCCTCGTCCCGGGCCGGGGTCACCGTGCTCAGGACCAGGTCGAAGCCCGCCTCCTGAGCTGCCGCGTCGAGCTCGTCGACCAGTTCGGCGTGGAAGGAGCTGTGCACGTCGACGAGCACGCCGAGCAGCCCGCTCCGACGGCGGGCCAGCGAGCTGGCTCCGCGGTCGGGCCGGTACCCCAGGCGGCTCGCCGCGTCGAGGACCCGCTCGCGCGTGGCCTCGCTGGGGCCGGGCGCCCCGCGCAGCACGAGGGACGCCGTCGCCGCCGAGACACCGGCCTCGTCGGCGACGTCCTGCAGCCGCGGCCGCCGCGTCGACTCCTGCTCGGCCAGGACCCACCCCGCTCTCTTGACACCACCACGCCCGGCTGGTGCGATCGGCGTTCCGATTAAAGCGCTTTAAGCACCTCGAGGCCACCGCCGTCGCTCCGGCGAGCGTGCCGGTCCGGCGAGGCCGCCGTGCCCCGTCCACGCGAGAGGGGACCGCGATGTCGCAGCAGCCACTGTCCGTGGCCGTGATCGGCGCCGGGATGGCCGGGCGCAGCCACGCCGCCGGCTACCGCCAGGTGAACACCGTCTTCGGCGAGGGCCTGCCGCCCGTGCGGCTGGCCGCGATCGCCGACGCCAACGAGCCGCTGGCCCGGGACGGAGCCCGCCGGTACGGGTTCGAGAAGGCGGTGTCCAGCTGGCAGGAGGTCGTCGCGGACCCCTCGATCGACGCGGTCAGCATCGTCGTCGGCAACGCGCTGCACCGGCCGATCGCCGAGGCGGCCGTCGCCGCCGGAAAGCACGTGCTGTGCGAGAAGCCGCTGGCCGGCTCGATGGCGGACGGGCAGGCCATGGCCGCCCTCGAGGCCGGGGCCGACGTCGTCACCGCGGTCGGCTACACCTACCGCCGGTCGCCGGCGATCGCGGCGATCCGCGACCACGTGCGCAACGGGGAGCTCGGGGAGCTGTCGCTCTTCTCCGGCCGGTACTGGTGCGACTACGCCTGCGACCCCCGGAGTCCGCTGACCTGGCGCTTCCGCGGAGAGCCCGGGTCGGGCGCGCTGGGCGACATCGGCGCGCACGTGATCGACGCCGCGGAGCAGCTCTGCGGTCCGATCGTCGCGGTGTCCGGCGGCGCGCTGTCGACGCTGATCACCAAGCGCCCGCTGCCCCTCGGCGCCGTCGTCGGGCACGGCACCGCGCCGGTCGGCGACGAGGTCGGGGAGGTCGAGAACGAGGACACCGCCGTGTTCACGGCGCGGTTCGAGTCCGGCCTGTGCGGGTCGTTCTCCGTGTCCCGCACCGCGTTCGGCATGCCGAACGGCCTGGGGTTCGACGTCCACGGCCTGGACGGCCGCGTCGCGTTCGACGTCCACCGGCCCGCTGAGTACCTGTTCGACGACACGCAGCCCGACGCCCGCACCCGGGGTGTCCGCCAGGTGATCGTGGGGCCGCAGATGCCGTACTTCTCCGGCGGCTACCCGATGGAGGCCCCCGGTGTCGGCATCGGGAACCAGGAGACCTTCACGTACCAGTGCCGGGCGTTCCTCGACCAGATCGCCGGGACGCCCGACCCGCTGCCCGCCAACGCCTCGTTCGCCGACGCACTGCACACGATGCAGGTCATCCAGGCGGTCGTCCGGTCGTCCCGGTCCGACGGCGCCTCCGTCCAGGTGACGTCGGTGCGCCCGGACCCGCCCGCCGACCCCGCCGTCCCCGCGCCGCCCGCCTGACCACCACGACCGGAAGGCCGACCACCATGGCTCTCACGCTCGGCGCCTACACCGCCTGCCTGCACGACCGCCCTCTCGAGCAGGCCCTCGACGTGCTGCAGGCCGACGGCCTGACCTCCGTCGAGGTCAACACCGGGGGCTTCATCCCCTCCCCGCACTGCCACGTCGACCTGCTGCTCGCCTCCGAGCGGGCCCGCCGGGACTACCTGCAGACGTTCGCCGCCCGTGGCATGGAGCTGACCGGGCTGAACTGCAACGGCAACCCGCTCAACCCGCTGCCGGGCGTCGGCCCGAAGCACGCCGAGGACCTGCGCCGCACCATCGAGCTCGCCGGCCTGCTCGGGGTGAAGAACATCGTGACCATGTCCGGCACGCCCGGCTCGGACCCCGACGCCAGGTACCCCTCGTGGGTGGTCAACCCGTGGGACGGCGTCTACCTGGACGTCCTCGACTACCAGTGGGACGTCGCCGCCGGGTTCTGGACGGAGATCGACGCCCTCGCCCGCGCCCACGACGTCCGGGTCGCCATCGAGATGCACCCGCACAACCTGGTCTTCTCCCCGGTGACCCTCCGGAGGCTGGTCGAGCTGACCGGCGCCACGAACGTCGGCGCGGAGATGGACCCCTCGCACCTGATGTGGCAGGGCATGGACGTCGTCGCCTGCATCCGGGACCTCGGCCCGCTGGTGTTCCACGCCGCCGCCAAGGACGCGATGATCACGCCCGGGGTCGACGTCCGCGGCGTGCTCGACACATCCTTCACGCGCGTGCCGGCCGACGCCGCCGGCAAGGTCCCCACCGGCTACGGGTACTGGTGCACCGCCTGGCCGGAGAACCCCGCATGGCGCTTCGTGGCCGTCGGGCTCGGCCACGACGTGGACTGGTGGACCGGGTTCCTCCGCGCCCTCGCCGAGGTCGACCCGGACATGGCGGTCAACATCGAGCACGAGGACGCCGCCTTCGACCGCCTGGAGGGCCTCGCCCTCGCCGCGGAGAACCTGCGGGCCGCCGCCGCGAAGCTGTAGGCGCGAAGACCGGCGCACGACGACGGCGCCCGCCCTCCCGCATTCGGGAGGACGGGCGCCGTCGTCGTGCGGCCGTTACCGCTTGAGCTCGTGGGAGAGCTCGGCGAGCTCCTGACCGCCGGCCATCTCGGTGGTGAGCTCCTCCAGCGTGACCTCCGAGCGCTTCTTGTCCAGCACCCGGCGGCCGAGCTTGAGGATGATGAAGTGGTCGCCCACCAGATAGGCGTGGTGCGGGTTGTGGGTGATGAAGACGACGCCGAGACCGGCGTCCCGCGCGGCGGCGGTGTACTTCAGCACCACACCGGACTGCTTGACGCCCAGCGCCGCCGTCGGCTCGTCGAGGATGAGCACCCGCGCACCGAAGTACACGGCCCGGGCGATGGCGACGCACTGCCGCTGGCCACCCGAGAGCGTCCCGATGGGCTGGTTGATGTCCTTGACGACGATGCCCATCTTCTGCAGCTCGGCGTCGGCGACCTCCCGCATGGTCTTGATGTCCAGCGGCGCCATCGGGTACTTGCCCTTGCGGATCTCCGACCCGAGGAAGAAGTTCCGCCACACCTCCATGAGGCCCACGACCGCGAGGTCCTGGTAGACCGTGGCGATCCCGACGTCGAGGGACTCGCGCGGCGAGCCGAAGCGACGCTCCTGGCCGTCGACCTTGAGAACGCCCTCGCTGTGCGGGTGCAGCCCCGAGATGATCTTGATGAGGGTGGACTTCCCGGCGCCGTTGTCCCCCAGCACGCAGGCCACCTCGCCGGCGTTGACCTTCAGGTTGATGCCCTCCAGCGCCCGGATGGCGCCGTAGCTCTTGCCGATGTCCTCCATCTCGACCAGGGGCTCGCCCCTCTGCAGGTCGGGCGCGGCGTGTTCGGCGATCGTGTCCGTCACGTCGTCATCTCCTCTGGGCGGCGTAGTTCTTGATGTAGAGGTTGACCATCACGGCGAGCAGCAGCATCACGCCGAGGAAGGCCCGGAACCAGTTCGGGTCCCAGCCGGCGTAGACGATGCCCTGGGTGGTCATCCCGAAGATGAAGGCGCCGAGCGCCGAGCCGACGGCCGACCCGTAGCCGCCGGTGAGCAGCGCTCCGCCCACGACCGCGGCGATGATGTAGATGAACTCGTTGCCGACGCCGAGCCCGGCCTGCACCGTGCTGAAGTTGAAGAGCAGGTGCATGCCCAGGAACCAGGCCAGGAACGACACGCCCATGAACAGGCCGATCTTGGTCGCGCGGACGGGCACGCCGACCGCGCGGGCGCTGGCCTGGTTGCCGCCGACCGCGGTGATCCAGTTCCCGGTGCGGGTGCGCAGGAGCAGCCAGGTGCCGACGGCCACGAAGACGATCCACCAGAGCACGGTGACCTTGACGGTCATGAACCCGAGCGGGACGTCGGAGGCGAAGACGGCCTTCGCGGCGTCGAACCCGTCCAGCGCGCTGGTGTTGGGCGTGGCGACCGTCCCGGTGACCAGCTTGGTCACGCCGAGGTTGATGCCCTGGAGGATGAAGAACGTACTCAGCGTGATGAGGAAGCTCGGGATCCCCGTTCTCATCACCAGGTAGCCGTTGACGAACCCGATCGCCAGCGCGATCAGCAGGCTGACGATGACGCCGACCCACATGTTCAGGCTGAGCTGGTAGCAGATCATCGCCGACGCGAGCGCCGTCGTGGTCACCGCGACACCGGCGGACAGGTCGAACTCGCCACC
The DNA here is from genome assembly GCF_051383655.1 of Geodermatophilus sp. CPCC 205761. Taxonomy (NCBI): domain Bacteria; kingdom Bacillati; phylum Actinomycetota; class Actinomycetes; order Geodermatophilales; family Geodermatophilaceae; genus Geodermatophilus; species Geodermatophilus sp. CPCC 205761. The sequence continues at coordinate 74,392 of NZ_JALPKQ010000009.1, read as the reverse complement.
GATCATCAGCAGTGCCACGCCGACCGCGACGATGCCGATCGTGGAGGAGGCGTACAGGACCGTCGCCAGCGCCGGGAGCGTCCGGAACGGCGGGGCAACGGCCCAGAAGAAGGCGAAGATCACGATCGCCGCGGCCAGCGCGCCGATCTCGGGCCGGGAGAGGACTCGGGAGATCAGGGAGCGTTCGGCACGCCCCGGCGGGGCGCCCGAGGGGGCGGTGGACGGCTTCGCCGCCACGGATGAGCTCATGGCTTGCTCCAGACTCGGCGGGGTGGGTGGCGGGGGGAGCCGGGACGCCCCGGCTCCCCCGAGCGGGCTTACCGGGTGTTGTTGTTCGCGTACTCCACGATCGGGCCGATGTTGGACGAGTCGACGACCGACGGACCGGTGAGCACGGGGCCGCCACCGCCGATGTCGTTGCCGTTGGTGAGGTTCAGGTACAGCGAGGTCACCGCCATGTAGCCCTGCACGTAGGGCTGCTGGTCGACCGAGAAGAGGATGCCGCCGCTCTCGATCTGCTCGGCGACGTCGGCGTTCAGGTCGAAGGTGATGATGTTGGTCTGGCTGCCGGAGTCGGTCTTGGACTGCTGCGCGGCCAGCGCGATGTCGGCGCCGAGGGCGACGACGTTGGTGATCGACGCGTCCTGCTGCAGCTTGGCCCCGATCGTCTGCTGCACCGCCGGGAGGTCGCGGCCGTTGACGTAGAGGATCTCGGTGTCGGGGTTGGTCTTGGTCACGCCGGCACAGCGGGCCTCGAGCTGGACCTGCCCCTGCTCCTGGATGACGCACACCGTGTGGCCCGGGCTCTCCTGGCTGATCTTCGTCCCCACGGTCTGGCCGGCGAGGTCCTCGTCCGAACCGAAGTACATCCCGATGCCGTAGTTCCGGTAGTCGTTGATGCCGGCGTTGAACGCGACCGTCGGGATCCCCGCGTCGACCGCCTTCTGCACGGTCGGCCCGATCGCGTCGGGGGTCGGCAGGGTCGTCGCGAGACCGTCCACCCCGCTGTCGATGGCGTTCTGGACGAGCGTCGACTGCTCGCCGGCGTCCTGGTTGTTGGAGTAGTTCAGCGTGATGCCGAGGTTCCCGGCAGCCGCCTCGGCCCCGGCCCGGATCTTGTCCCAGAACGTGTCGCCGGGTGCCTCGTGGGTGACCATCGCGATGGTGAGATCCTCACCGCCGCTGGGGGCATCGGAGTTCTGCGCGCCCCCCTCGCTGCTGCACGCGGCCAGAGCCGTGGCGGCGGCGGTCACGGCCACCGCCACCTTCAGCGACCTGCGGCTGGTCCTCATTCGCGTCTCCTGTCGGGTTGGCCACCGGGCTGGTGGCCGCTGGCGTGCTCGGTCCGGGACTCGGGTGGAGCGTCGGCCGGGAGGACCGGGGCCCTGCGGCTTGGTATGTCCGGACATAGTGACATGGGCCAATGTGACACGGCTCACCAAGAGCGTCAAGGGTCCTCCTCGGCGACCGGGCTGCCCAGCGGCTGCGCTACGACGCGCCGGGCAGCGGGCGTCCGGCGCTCCCCCGGGCCGGCTCCTCCGCGGGGGAACCGGCCACGCGCACCGGCCGCCCGGTGCGCAGCGACTCCTGGGCGGCGTCGGCGACGCGGGAGGCGGCGACCGCCTCCTCGGGCGTGCACGGGTTGTCGCGCTCGCCCCGGACGAGCTGCACGAAGGCCTCCGCCTCCGCGCGGTAGGCCGCGGCGAAGCGCTCGGCGAACGTGGCGTGCGGCCGCCCGGCCGGAAAGGTCACGCCGGGCTCGGCCGAGCGCAGCGCGGCGTGCTCGTCCAGCCCCACGACAAGAGTGGCCCGCGAGCCCTGGAGTTCCAGCCGCACGTCGTGTCCGGCGCCGTTGTAGCGGGACGCGGTGACGGTGGCGACGGTCCCGTCGTCGAGCGTGCAGACGGCCACGGCGGTGTCGACGTCCCCCACCTCGCCGATGGCCGGGTCGCCCGTGTTGCTGCCCCGCGCGTAGACCTCCGCGATCCGCCGGCCGGTGATCCAGGCGATCACGTCGAAGTCGTGCACACTGACGTCCCGGAACAGCCCTCCGGACGTCGCCAGGAAGGCCACCGGGGGCGGCGCCGCGTCACAGGTGACCGCACGGATGCTGTGCAGCCAGCCGAGCTCGCCGGCCAGGTGCGCACGCCGGGCCTCGAGGTAGCCGGGGTCGAACCGGCGCTGGTGGCCCATCTGCACCACCCCGCCGGCCGCACGGACGCGGTCCAGCACGGGGAGCGACGTGGCGACGTCCGGCGCCACCGGCTTCTCGCACAGCACGGGGATGCCCGCGTCCACCCCGGCCGCGATCAACGGCGGGTGCGCGGGCGTGGCCGCGGCCACGACGAGCCCGTCGATGCCCGAGGCGATCAGGTCGTCCACGCTCGCGGCGTGGGCGACGCCGAGCTGTTCGGCCACCCGGTGCGCCCGCGCGGAGTCGGCGTCGACCAGCGTCAGCCGCTCGACCTCCGGCAGCGCCGCCAGGGTGTGGGCGTGCATCAGCCCGATGCGCCCCACTCCGACGAGGCCGAGGTGGACGCCTGTGGTCGTCATCGGACGACCCGCGCGACCGGTCCCCAGCGCGCGCCTGCCGGGACTCGCAGCTGTCCTTCGTGGGCCATCCGGCGCTCTCCTGCCGGGCTCGGGCGCCGTGATCGACGCGACCCGACCACGATGACCCCCGACATGCCGGTTCCACCACCCCGGCGGTCGGCCCCACCACGCCGACGTCGAGGCGCTCGGCGACGGTGGACGCCGGGGAGCCGGTTCAGCCGCGGGCGGCGAAGGCCTTCTCGACCGCCGCGGCGAAGTCGCCCATCGAGCGGTACTCGGCGTCGTAGCTCCACTCCTCCGACGGCTGGGGGGTCGCGCCCCAGCCCGGGCGGTCGTGCCGGCGGTTGATCCACACCGACGACAGCCCGGCCTTGCGGGCCGGCACGTGGTCGTGGAAGAGGCTCTGGGCGACGTGCAGCAGGTCGTCCCGGGCGACGCCGAGCCGCTCGAGGGTGGCGTCGAGGGCGGTGAAGTGGTTCATGGCCGGCTTGTACGCACCGACGTCCTCGGCGGTGATGATCGCGGCGAAGTCCCCCCGGAGCCGCTCGTTGCTGCCGGCGAACCCGGCCCGGTGCACGTTGGACAGGATGATCAGCCGGTAGTGCCCGGCGAGGTCGGCGAGCGCCCGGGCGGAGTCGTCAAAGGCCGGCCACTCCGGGACGGAGTCCCCGAGGCGGCGGGCCCACTCGTCGGGAACGGGCCGGCCCAGCTGCTCGCCGGTGCGGCGGAACGCCTCGGCCAGGACGACCGGGTACGGGCTGGTGGGCTGCTCCCGCTCCACGGCGGCCTCGTTGTCGGCGTAGGCGAGCAGCAGCTGCTCGTCGTCGACGACGAGTCCGGACTCGACCGCCCAGGGGCGCAGGACGGCGGCGATCCCGGCCTCCCAGTCGATGAGGGTGCCGTAGCAGTCGAAGCTCAGTGCCCGGAACTCGGTCAGGTCCTTCATCTCGGCTCCTCGATGCGCACGGCGGGTGGTCAGAGCTGGTAGGCGTTCAGCGCGTCGGTGATGGTCGAGGCGATGAGCGCGACCTCGGCCTCGGTGCACACGAACGGCGGGCAGATCTGCAGCGTGTTGTCGTGGACGGTGCGGAGCAGCACGCCCGCGTCGGTGCAGGCCTCGGCGACGGTGTCGCCGACCACTCCGTCGCGCAGGCGCACCCCGGCGAGGAACCCGGCGCCGGCGCGGACCTCGTCGACCAGCGGGTGGTCCGCCAGCGGCTCGAGCACCTTCCCCAGGACCGTCTCCAGGGAGGCTGCGGCAGCGACGAGGTCCTCCTTCTCGAGGACGTCGAGGTTGGCCTGGGCGACCACGCAGGCGGTGGCGTGCCCGGAGTAGGTCAGCCCGTGCCGGAACACCGGCGCGTCGTCGCCGGAGAAGAAGCGGTCGGCGATCCTGGGGGCGACCAGCACACCACCCAGCGGCGCGTAGCCGGAGGTGATGCCCTTCGCCATCGTCACCATGTCGGGCTCGATGCCCCACCGCCGGCTGCCGAACATGTGGCCGGTCCGTCCGAAGCCGGTGATCACCTCGTCGGCGACGAGCAGGATGTCCAGCTCCCGCGCCAGCGCCTGCAGGCCCGGCAGGTAGCCGTCGGCCGGGGCGATGACGCCTCCGGTGCCGATGACGGGCTCGGCGACGACCGCCGCGATCCGGTCCGCGCCGATGGCCTCGACCTGCGCGCGCACCTGCGCGATGTCGTTGGTGGCGATCCGTGCGGTCTCGGGCACCAGGGACTCCGAGCCGTACCCCTCACGGTTGTAGGCCAGGCCGGCGATCGACGTCCCGAAGGCGTGCAGCCCGTGGTAGGCGCCGGTCCGCGACAGGATCACGACCTTCTCGGGACGGCCCTCCAGCTGCCAGTGGCGACGGGCGAGCTTGCACGCGAGCTCGACCGAGTCCGAGCCCCCGCTGGTCAGCATCACCTTGGCGCCGGGCACCGGTCCGATGGCGGACAGCCGGTCGGCGAGGTCGAGCGCCGGCTCGTTCGCGAACCGTCCGAACAGGTGGTAGGTCTCCAGCATGGTCATCTGCTCGTAGGCGGCCCGGGCGATCTCCTCGCGGCCGTGGCCCACGTTGGCGTGCCAGAGGCCGGCGGTCGCGTCGAGCAGCCGGCGGCCGTCCACCGTGGTCAGCCAGGCGCCGTCGCCCCGGGAGATGGTCAGCCGCTTGGCCCGGGAGGTCGGCATGTGCGCCTGGGGGTGCCACAGGGCGTGTCCACGGTCGGTGTCGGCCATGGTCGCAGACTGTAGAGCACTTGAACTGTAGCTCGCAACGTCGCTACGCTCGCCGCATGTCAGACCTGCAGGGACTGGTCCTGCGCCGCACCACGACCGCGCAGCAGGTCGCCGACGCCCTCTCGACCCGGATCCTCGCCGGCGGGTTCCCCCCGGGCAGCCGGCTGCGGGAGAGCGCCATCGCCGGCGAGCTCGGCATCGCCCGCAACACGGTCCGCGAGGCGGTGCGGATCCTGGAGCTCGGCGGCCTGGTCCGCCACGAGGTCAACCGCGGGGCCGTGGTCATCTCCCCCACGCCGGAGAAGGTCGACGCGCTCTACACCGCACGCCACCGGCTGGAGGCGGCCGCGGTCTCGCACCGCCCGACCGAGCACGACCTGGCCCGGCTGCAGGACGCGTTCGACCGGCTCGTCGACGTCGCCCGCACGCACGACGCGCGCGAGATCGTCCCCGTCGACCTCGACTTCCACGCCGCGATCGTCGCCATGCTGGGGAGCGTGCGGATCGACGAGTTCTTCGCCGACCTGACCAACGAGCTGCGGTACTACCTCATGGTGCTCTCCGTCGCGGACCGCGAGTACGAGAAGCCCGAGGAGGTCGTCGCGGAGCACCGCCGCATCCTCGACGCCGTCGTCTCCGGCGACCCGGCCGCCGCCGTCGAGGCCGTCACCGCCCACATCCAGGTCAACGCGGCCCGGGTCCAGGAGATCCTCGTGACCCACCACCGGGCCGCGGGGACCGGTTGACCGAGCCCCCGGAGTGCGGCGGTCGGCGTCCGGGAGCGCGAGGGTCGAGCATGGACCAGTGGCTGTGAACCTCGCCGACTTCCTCCTCGCCCGCATCGACGACGACCAGCGCCAGGCCGAGCAGGCCACGCCCGGCCCCTGGCACACCGTGCGGATCGACGGCACGACCGGCGGCTGGGACGTCGAGGCCCGCGGCCGGGACGGGACCCGCGCCGGGGTCGCCGTCGACCACGCCGAGCCACGCCAGGGCGCCTGCCGTGCGGCCGATTCGGGCCACATCGTCCGCTGGAACCCGGCCCGCGTCCTCGCCGAGTGCGACGCCAAGCGGCACATCATCGAACTGCAGCGCAGCGACCTCCGGGACGACCCCCAGGACTGGGAGGCGGACGAGGTGCTCCGCCTCCTCGCCCTCCCGTACGCCGACCACCCGGACTACCGCGCGGAGTGGCGCCCCTGACCGACCCCGCCGCTCAGCGGTGCCCGGCACCGTCGCCCCGCGATGTCGGGGCGGCGGTGCCGGGTGGGACGTCGGGCCTCACGCAGGGATCGGTTGCGTCTCCCGCTCGATCGAGGAACTCGTGCCGGCGGTGATGGGCGCGGGCTTGAAGCCCTTGACGACCAGGTAGAGGCCGAGTGACAGCTCCCAGACGAAGATCGGGGCGGCCGCGATCACGTGCACGCCGGAGCTCAGGTCGTGGGTCCCGAAGACCACTCCGGACACGGACGCCAGCAGGAGGGGGCCGGCGACGAGTCCGATGGTCGGGATGGCCCGTGGCACCAGGCCGGACCGGTAGAGCAGGGTGCCCAGCAGCAGGGCGTTCACGGCCCCCATGACGTTGGGCCCGACGACGAACGTCCACTCGTAGACCGCGACCAGCGACGAGCCCACAGCGACCAGCGACGCTTCGTCCGCTCCAGCCGATCCGCCCAGGTCCTGCCGCAGGGTCACGACCGCGAGGAGGCTGACGACGCCGACGGAGATGATGGCGGCCTCCAGGAGACGGGAGGCGACGAAGCCGAGCGCCAGGGTCTCGTTCTGCCGTCTCACCACCGTGAAGAGCACGACCGCGGTGCCGACGCAGGCGAGCGCGTTGACCATGTCGAGGAGGCCACCGACGAGGATGTGCGCGTCGGCGCCCGGGCCGACGACGTACGCCGGGTCGCTCAGGACCGGGTCGAGGAAGAAGAACCGGGCAGGGATCGAGGAGGCGAACGTGAGCAGGTACAGCCCGCCACCGAGGAACGCGGTCCTCCTCAGCGGGTCCATCGGGACCCTGCCCGTCGTCGCGGTTCGTCCGGGAATGGTCATGACGGTCTCCTTGGGCGGGTCGATCAGCGATCGAGGGTCGAGGCACGGCGGGTGGTTCGGGGTGACCCGCGGTTGCCGGGATCAGCAGCGGGCCGCCTCTGTGGTGCGCTCGAAAGCTACGAGCCGAGGTGAGGAGCAGGGATCACATGAACTGGTGATCGCTGAGGTGATCTGACCGGAGGAGAGCGGCATGCCGGACGCGTCGCGTCCCGGGCGTCGCCGCCCGAGGACCGGGCCGGCGGCGTCGGAGGACGACACCGCCGTCCGGGCAGGACCGGGACCTGGGTCCGGCCCGGTCCACCGGGTCGGCTGGGGGTTCATCTCGCTGTACGCGTCGGCGTACACGGGCACCGTGCTCATGCTCCTCGCGCCCGTGCTGGTCACCCTGGCGCTGAAGGTCAACTCGCTGGTGGGGAGCGAGCGGGCGCCGAGCAGCCTGGCCGTCGTCACCGCGACCGGCTCGCTGCTGGCGATGGTGAGCAACCCGTTCTTCGGCAAGCTGAGCGACCGCACGACGTCGCGCCTGGGCATGCGGCGACCCTGGATGCTCACCGGTCTGGCAGGCGGTTGCCTCGGCATCCTGGTCGTCGCGCTCGCCCCGAACATCCCGGTCGTCCTCGTCGGGTGGTGCACCGCGCAGCTGTTCTTCAACGCCCTGCTCGCCGTTCAGGCGGCGGTGCTGCCGGACCAGGTCCCGGCCGCTCAACGGGGCCTGGTCTCCGGGGTCCTCGGGGTGTGCCTGCCCATCGCGTCGGTGAGCGGCACCTTCCTGGTCCAGCTGTTCAGCGGGAACCAGCTCGCCATGTTCCTGGCCCCGTGCGCGTTCGGGGCCTTCTTCATCCTGCTCTTCGTGATCACGCTCAGAGACCGCCGGCTCGCCGCGGCGGACAGGCCGGGCTGGTCGCTCCGGGAGCTCGCCGGCACCTTCTACGTCAACCCGCGGAGGAACCCCGACTTCGCCTGGGCGTTCGTCAGCCGCTTCCTATTCGTCACCGCCTACGCCTTCCTGACCACCTACCAGGCGTACTACCTGCTGGAGAGGATCGGCAGCGCCGAGGCGGACGTCCCTCGGCAGATCTTCCTGGGCACGCTCGTCCAGTCGGTGGCCGTCGTCGCGGCGTCTCTCGTCGGTGGCCGGCTCTCGGACCGGACCGGGCGACGCAAGGTCTTCGTCCTCGGCGCGGCGACCGTCTACGGCCTGTCGATGTTCGCGATCGCGATCGCCGGCGACTTCGACGCGTTCCTGGTCGGCCTGGCCATCAGCGGGCTCGGCTTCGGGCTGTACGTGGCCGTGGATCTCGCGCTGGTCGCCGACGTGCTGCCGGGCGAGGACAACGCCAAGGACCTCGGCGTGTTCAACATCGCCAACGCGCTCCCGTACTCGATCGCACCCGCGATCGCGCCCACCGTCCTCGCGGTCGGCGGCGGCGACTACGGGGTGCTGTACGCGGTGGCCGGGGTCAGTGCCATCTGCGCGGCCGCCGCGATCCTGCCCGTGAAGCGGGTCCGATGACTGCTGCCGCCGACCGAACCCGGGAGCCCTCGGGCGCTCCCCCACCGGAACCGCCCGAGCCCGTGGTCAGCGGTTGCGTGGGCGTGCCGTCAGGTGCAGTTCCTCGGCCCTCCGGACCGCTGCTCGCCGGGTGTTCACGCCGAGCTTGGCGTAGATGTTCTTGGTGTGCGTCCGGACGGTGTTGAGGGACACGAAGAGCTCGCGGGCGATGTCGCGGCCACTCAGCTCGGTTCCGAGCAGCCGCAGGACGTCCAGCTCACGCGCGCTCAGGGGGTCGATCACGTGCTCGCGGGCGGGCCCGTCGTCCTGGGTCGGATCGACCGCGGCCAGCAGCCGGCGGGCATGGCCGGACGACATCCCCGGTCGCGCGGCCGCTCGCAGCAGGGCGACCATCGGCGCCCCCTCGTCCACGAAGGTCCGGACGTAGCCCTGCGGCTCGGCCAGCGTCAGCGCGCGTCGCAGGCTCGCCAGGGCGGCGCCGTCCACCCCCCGAGCGTGCTCGGCGAGCGCCTGCAGCACGAGGATCTCGATGACGCTGCCGCTGCGCTCCCCCTCCTCAGCGGCGCGGAGGAGTCGCTCGAGGAGGACGGTCACCTCGTGGATCGGGCCCGGTGCACGCTCCGCGGCGCACCGGGCCAGGAGCACTCGGGCGAGGGTGATGTGCTCGTACTCGCGCAGGTAGCTGAGGTGGTCGTCGGCGGACAGACCGCGCTCACGGACCCAGTCCAGGGCGTCGTCCAGTCGGCCGTGCGTGACCCACAGCCGGGCCCTGACCGCCGGGATCGGCCGGACGTCCGGGGAGAAGTCGCTGTCGAACAGACGCTCGGCCTGGTCGATGAGGTCGAGCGCCGCGTCGAGGTCTCCGTCGAGCTCGTGCAGGCGGGCCATCGCGAGGCGGCGGCGACACGGGTGCTTCGGCAGCCCGGCGTGCTCACCCAGCTCCTCGGCCCGCGCGAGGTGGTGCCGGGCCGCACCGAGGTCGTCGCGCTCGACGAACAGCTGGCTCATGCCGACGTGGATGTCCGCTGCTCCCCTCAGCACGGGGTCGGCCTGCTCGGCGAGCAGCAGTGCGCGGCGGTAGGTGCTCATGGCGTCGCGGAGGCGGCCCTGGGCGATCCGGATGTCGGCCAGGGTGACGGCGCCCCCGACCACGTCCGAGCGGTACCCGCCCTCGTCCAGGCTGGCCATGCCCGCGGCGTACCAGCGATGCGCCTCGTCGAGGTCCCCGGTCGTCCAGTACGCGAGGCCCAGGAGCGCTGCCGGCCCTCCGCGCCCGAGATGGTCGTCGGCAGCGGCCAGGTCGAGCGCCCGCCGGGCGTGCCGCATGGTGCCCGCCACATCGCCCCGAACCAGCGCCAGCCCGGCGCGGTGCTGGGCGATCGCGGTCGGTAGCCGGCGGAACTCGTCGTCGTCGACGACGACCATCTGCGCCGTCAGGCCGCCGGGGTGCTCGGCTGTCGTCGGGTCGAGCCACCGCTCGGCGTCCCGCAGGCGCGCCTCGACGCCCGTGAACTCGCCCGTGGACATGAGTGCCCCGACGTACCCGTTGCTCAGGACGGGTCTCATCCGCAACAGCTCGTCGGGGAGGGCCTCGAGCCAGCGACGGATCGTGGCCTCCTGCCGACCCTGGCGCAGCGCGGGCAGCGCGAGTTCCACGAGGTCCGCTGCTCGAGGGAAGTCCTCCGCGGCCAGGGCGTGGTGGATCGCCTCGGATCGTTCGCCGTTCTCCTCGTACCAGTCGCCGGCCCGCCGGTGCAGGTGGGCGACCTCGGCCGGCTGCTCGTCGAGGAGGCGGGCCCGGAGCACGTCGGCGAAGAGGTGGTGGTAGCGATACCACCGGCGCCGGTCGTCGAGCGGGACCAGGAAGAGGTTGTCCCGGTCGAGGGCCTCCAGCATGGCCTTGCCACCGCCTCGGCCGGTGACGGCATCGCACAGTGCGCCGGTCAGCCGGCTCAGGACGGAGGTCTGCAGCAGGAAGCCGCGCACCTGCTCGGGCTGGCGCTGCAGGACCTCCTCGACCAGGTAGTCGACGATGTAGCGGTCGTCCCCGGCGAAACCGGCGATGAACGCCGGAACGTCGTCGCGGCCCTGCATCGACAGCGCCGCCAGCTGCAGCGCGGCGATCCACCCCTCGGTGCGGTCCTCCAGCGCTGCGACGTCCGCTGCCGTCAGCTGCAGTCCCATCGCGCCGTTGAGGTACGCCGCCGCCTCCCCCGCCGTGAAGCGGAGATCGGCGGCGCGGACCTCGACGAGCCGGCCCCGCCCCCGCCACCGCGCGAGCGGCAACGCCGGGTCGACCCGGCTGGCGATCACGAGCTGGACCTGCGGAGGCAGGTGCTCCAGCAGATGGGCCATCCCCTCCTGCACCTCGGGCGCGTCGATGACGTGGTAGTCGTCGAGCACCAGCACCACGTCGTCGGGGATCCCGTCGAGGTCGTTGAGGAGAGTGGCGAGGACCGATTCGATCGGTGGCCGGGACGACTGCAGGAGAGCACGTGCGCGCGCAGCGACGCCGGGCACCGCCGCCTCGAGAGCGGCGAGGACGTACGTCCAGAACAGCGCGGGATCGTTGTCCCGCTCGTCGAGCGAGACCCACGCCACCGACCGTCGTTCGGCCGGTGCCGTCGCCAGCCAGTCGGTCAGCAGCGTCGTCTTCCCGAACCCGGCCGGAGCGGACACGAGGGTCAGCGCCGCATCGGCCCCACCGCCGAGGCGCCCGGTCAACCCGGGACGTGACACCACGCCGCGTCGGCGCCGGGGGACGTGGATCTTGGTCTCGAGCAGAGGGCCGGCCATGCCCACCTCCCCGGGGACACCACGGTGGGCTCGAGCGCATCGTCCCAGCAGGAACGGGTGGCCGTCGATGGTCCGCGCGAGCGCGTCCCGGATCGCCGGAGCCCTCGAGGCAAGCGGCGACCGTGACCGGAGGTCACCAGGTCGGTGGCGGGTCACTGGCGGGGAACGACTGCTCCCCCCACTGGTCGACGATGTCGGTCAGCGGGCCGGCACCCGTTCCGGCGCCGTCGCGCACCACTCCGCTGACGCGCCCGGGTTCGCCGTCGCGCTCCACCCGTGACCGGCCGGCCGCGACGATCCCTCCGACGGCCTGTACCCCGCGCACGTCCCGGATCTCCGGCTCAGCAGCTCGGTGCAGAAGTGTCGTCACGCCGGCTCCCCTCTCCTCGTGGTGGTCATGCGTCCACCGTGACACCGATCCGCGTCGCTTCCCACGGCCCGGGCCGGTCAACTCCGGACGCCGTGCTTGCCGACCCCCGGCAAAGCGACTCGGCCGACGGTGCACCATTCCACTGGGGTGGCCGACGAGGACGCGGACCTTGATGCGTTCACGTTGCCGGGCCCCGGCACGCCGCCCGGCCCGGGCCCGGGTCACGTGACCGTGCGCTCGGCCGCCCGTCACGGGTCGACGGGCAGCGGCCTCGCCGGCCACTCGAGGAGCCGGGCCCCGAGCACGGCCGCGTGCAGCGAGAACCGCTGGTCGGGCCGGGAGACGCTGTACCCGGTCAGGTGCGCGACGCGGGCCAGCCGGTAGGTCACCGTGCGCACCGAGACGTGCAGGCGCCGGGCGGCCTCGGTCGCGACGTCGCCGGCGTTGAAGTACTCCAGCAGGGTCTCCAGCAGCACCTCGGCGCCGCTGCGGCTCTGGTGCAGCGGGCCCAGCACGTCGCGCACGAGGTCGACGATGGCCGCCTGGTCCCGGCCCAGTACCCGGTAGATCAGCAGGTCCCGGGCGTGGACCACGTCGGAGTGGAGGCCGAGCCGGTCCGCGACGACCAGGGCCTCGCGCGCCTCCTCGTAGGAGCGCGCGACGCCGTAGGCGCCGGGGAAGGCACGGCCGGCCGCCACCCGCCAGCGCCGGCCGCCGTCGATCCGGTCGAGCTCGGCGTGGATCAGGGAGCCGAGGTCCACGTCCCGCGTGGCAGGGGCCGCCGTCGCGGCGGGTACGACGACGACCACGCGGCCGTCCTTGGTCGCCACCAGCACCTCCCGGTCGCCGAACCGGTCGACGACGACCCGCTCCAGCACGATGGCCGCGCGGTCGGTCGGACCGTCGGCGCTCCGTGCGGCGGCGAGGGCCACCCGGTGCGACTTCCCCAGGTCGATGCCGAACGGCTCCGCGCGCTCGACCATCCGGGCGACGTCGGCGTCCCCGCGGAGCAGGTCGTCGACGAACTCCGCCCGCAGCGCCTCCTCGTGACGGATCATCTCCCGCCGCTCGGACTGGTGGCCGTCGACGAGCACGCCGATGGCGTCGTCGAGCACCCGCAGCACCGCCTCCGCAGCCCGCCGCACCTTCTCCGGATCACTGGAGCGCACGACGACCGGCAGTTGCCGCCACAGCCGCCACGACGCCGACAGGTACAGGTCGACCGAGCGGCGGGCGCCGACGCCCTGCACGGCCGCCCGCCGCCCGAGCTCCCGGACGGCGTCGAGCTCCCACCCGTCGGGACGGCGGCCGTTGATGGCGGCGTCGGCCAGCATCGGCAGGTACCCGCCGAGCAGCTCCACCGGCGCCTGGCAGGCGGCGGCCGCCGACGCCGCGACCGCGGCCAGCCAGTCGTCGCCCGTCGCCGCCGCACCGGACTGCTCGGGGACCCTGCCTTGCCGGTCGCCGCTCATCTGGCCTCCTCACCCGGTGATCCCCCGCACGGTGCTTGCCGACGGTCGGCAAGCCCAGCATGCGCCAGGTGACCGGCGGTGTCCCTGGCCGGGCCGGCCTCCCGCCGGGATGGTGGTGGTCAGGAGGTGGACCGTGCTCAGCAGCCACGAACAGCAGATCTGGGACGACATCGAGCGGCTCTACGCCGCCGAGGCCGAGGAGCCCGACCCACCGGGCCGCCACCCGGCGCAGCGGCATCGGCGCGACGCCCGGGACCTGGACGACCTGCCGGTGGCCGCGGTGGCCGGCGCCCGGATCGCGGTCGTCCTCATCCTGCTCGGCGTCGTGGCCGGCGGCCTCGCGGTCGGCGCGGCCACCGCACTGGGCTGGCTGCTGTGGCGCTACTGGCCGGTGCGGTCCAGCTAGGACACGGCCTCGGAACTGGTGGACGGTGACCTGCTCGAGGTCGACGACGAGTTCCCCCGGGTCATTCTGGTCCTCCGGTGGAGCGCGGTCAGCGCAGCGGGTCGAAGGGGGCCAGCTCCGGCGGAGCCTCGCCCTTGAGCAGCGTCTGGGCCAGCAGCATCCCGCTGATCGGGCCGAGCGCGATGCCCCACATGCCGTGGCCGCCGGCGACGAACACCCCCGGGGCGGCGGTGGCGCCGATCAGCGGCAGCCCGTCAGGGGTGCACGGGCGGGACCCGACCCACTCGTTGCGCCGGTCGTCCAGGTCGGCCCCGGACAGGAACGGGCGGACCGCGTCGACGATCGCGGTGATGCGGCGGGGGTCCAGCGGGTCACCGGGGCGGCGGAACTCCATCATCCCGGCCACCCGCAGCCGGCCGCCCAGTGGCGTGCAGGCCACCCGCTCGGCCGGGAAGTACAGCGGGCCGCGGGGCATCCGCTCGGTCGGCACGCTGAAGCTGTAGCCGCGACCGGCCTGGACGGGCTGCCGCACACCGAACCGGCCGGCCAGCCGGCCGAGTTCGGCGCCGCTGGCCAGCACGACCGCGTCGTGCCGCTGCCGTTCGCCGGTGGTGGTGACGACGGTGATCCCACCGCCGTCGTGCCGCACGTCGGCCACGCCGGTCCCTTCGACGACCTCGCCGCCGCGGGCGCACACCCCCTGACCGAGGGCGCGCACGTACTCCGGCGGGTGCAGGTACCGCTGGCCGACGATCTGCACGGCGGCGCCCACCCGCTCGGTGATCGCCGGCTCCTCGGCCCGAGCCCGCCAGCCGGTCACCGGGGAGAAGCGGACGTCCTGGCCGGCGTCCCGGATGGCCTCCAGCTCCGCCAGCAGCGCCGCGGCCTGGCGCTCCCGGCGGAAGCAGGCGAGGAACGGCCGCGCCGGGTGCGTCCCGGCGAGCACGCCGCCGGCAGCGAGGCTGTCGAACGCCTCCAGCGCCCGCTCGTTGAGCGACACGTAGGCGGCCATGCCGGCCCGCCATCGCCGCGCGGTGCTGTGCGCGACGAACCCGGCCAGGAAGCGCAGCAGGGTGCGGTCGGCGCGCAGCGGCAGGTACACCGGCGATCGAGGATCGGCCACGGCCCGCAACCCGTAGCGCAGGACCGACGGCTCGGGCAGAGGCGCGGTCAGCGCCGGAGTGAGCCAGCCGGCGTTGCCCCAGGAGGCACCGGCGCCGACGGAATCGCGCTCGTAGACGGTCACGCGCACGCCGGCGTCCTGCAGGAACCAGGCGGTGGCCAGGCCGACCATCCCGCCGCCGACGACGGCCACCTGTCGTGGTGCGCCGTGCACGAACGCCGGACCTCGCCGGGCGTGGTCAGCAGGCATGTCTGCTCCTCCTGTCGCGGCGCCGACTGCTCAGCCTGCCTGCTGCGAGCAGGAGACGCAGCGGGCCGCGTACGGGCGGAACTCCAGCCGCTCGATGGGGATGGCCCGCCCGCAGTGCACGCAGCCGCCGTAGGTGCCGTCGGTGATCCGGTCCAATGCGGCGTCGATCTCCTCGATGGTGCGGAGCAGGGTCGCCGCGCGGCTCATGGCCACCGGCTCGGGCATCGAGGTGGCCGCCTCGGCCAGGGCGAGCTCCCGCTGGCGGACGCAGTCGGCGCGCTGGTCGTCGAGCAGGACGCGGAAGGAGTCCCACTCGGTGGCGGGAGTAGCGACGGTTGCTGCCTGCGGGCTCAGGGTGACGGACATGGGTGTTCTCCTCCTGGAAGGCAGAAGGCACGCCCACCGGTCGGTGGGACGCGCCTTCGGACGTGGGCGTGGGGTCAGCGCACTCCCGGAGGCGCCCGGTCCTGACTGGGTCGCAGCACGTCGAGGCCGCGCAGGCCACGAGCCCGCCGGCTCATCGCCAACGCCAGCAGCCCACCGCCGGTCACCGCGTGGCGGGCGGGCCCGGCCGGCTGCGCGACGCGGCCGCCGGCCGCGGTGGCGCAGCCGGGTGGAGCCGGTGTACGGGTGTGCATCCCTGACCACCTCCTCCGCAGCGGAGCCTCCGAAGCCGTGACCCGAGCATCCCGCCGGGCAGCGGGCGGAACGAGGGCGGCGACCGGCGAACCCGCGCGGTTCCACGTTGCCGACGCCCGGCAACGGCGGCGCGCGGGTGGAGGCGGTTGCGCGCCCCGCCTGGGCACTGCCCACGGTGCCGAGGTGATCGCGAGGATCGGCTTCGACCTGCCGCCCGACGGCTACCGCACGGGCCTGCGCCGGGTGCCGTCGGTCGACGACCCGGTGCCGGACGCCTCGCTGCCGGGCCACGTGGCCCGGCGGATCACCGAGCTGATCAACGCCGGCCTGCGGTACACCTCCGGCCAGTGGTCCCGACCGCGGCTGCGCACGTCAGCCGAGCTCTTCAGCGAGCGCGACGATGATGCCGTCCGGGCCACGGACGTAGCAGAGCCGGTACGTGTCCTCGTACTGCGCCACCTCGCCGACGAGTTCGCCGCCGTGGGCCCGCAGGCGGGCGACGACGTCATCGATGTCGTCGACGGCGAACATGATCCGGCGGAGGCCGAGCGTGTTCGGTGTCGTCGACTCAGCCCTGACCGCAGACGGCGCGTGGAACTTCGTCAGCTCGAGTCGGCCGTGGCCGTCCGGGGTGCGCACGAAGACGATCTCCACCCGGACGCCCTCGAGCCCGACGACGCGGTCCACCCACCGTCCCTCGACCGATGCCGGTCGCTCGCCCTCCACCTCCAGGCCGAGCTCGACGAAGAACGCGACGGCCGCCGCGAGGTCGTCGACGACGACGCCGACGTGGTCCATCCGCCGGACGGTCATGTCCGCGAGTCCAGGTGTGTACGACCCCTCCGCCATCCGTTCGCGTGCTGCACGGCTCCCCGGCTCACAGCCGCCAGTTGTCCAAGCCGAACTTGATGAGGTCGATCATGGCCGTGTACCCGGCGTAGACGTCCCGTCGTGGGTCCAGCACGTCCGTCTCGGCACCGCTCAGGACGCCGACGATCGTCGGTCTCTGGCCGGCGAAGAACCAGAGCGGCCCGCCCGACCACCCTCCTGCCGTGTACTCGACGGTCTCGAGTTCCTTGCCCGGACTGTCGTTGTCGATGTCCCGGATCCCGACGCTGAACTGAACGGCAGGTCGCCCGCCGAAAGTGGCCGGATACCCGGAGGACGTGTAGTCGCGAGCCTCGTACTCGTCCTCGTTGCCCCACGACTGGGCTCCCATCCAGCCGAGCGCTTGACCGAGCGGCCGGTAGAGCTGGCAGATGACGTAGTCGTAGCCGAACACGTCGCGCGGTCTGTTGTAACCGCGGTACTGCGAGATGAACGAACTGCCGAAGGGACGTGGATTGGCGTCACCCTCCCGCAGTGCGGGCACGAATTCCATCGACCAGTTGCTCCCACCCCACGGCGCGACGTGACCCGCGGTGAGCACCAGGTTCGGACCGACGAGCACACCGCTACCGACCCACGTGCCGAGCGAACTGCTCGTGATGATCCTGCCGACGCAGCACCACGGATAGGCCAGCCGCTCCGCCTCCGCCGCTCTCGGCTCCAGGAACAAGCGAGCCGCCCGCGACCCCGTCTCGCGCGCGGAGAGGCGGAAGGGTGCCAGCCTGGGGAGGAACTGCTGTTCCATCCAGGCTGGGCGGTGACTGTCCGTGCCGGCTTCCTCGGCACGCGCCGACTCGGCGGTCTCGAGCTGGAGCTCGGTCTGCTCCAGCCCGGGGATCGTCGTCCGGAGCTCCCCGCTGGTCGCATCGACGTGCCACACGTCGGCCGCCGCACGAACACGCGCGGACCCGAAGTCCAGCGAGGGCTTGTCGTCGGAGAGCACGTACACGCCCGAATGCGGCTCGAGCAGTTCCGCGATGTCCGCGGGCATGCTCTCGGTGGCCGGGATCGGCGCTGCGTTCGCCAGCTCGTCGAGACCCAGGGAGGGCGGCACCGCGCCTGTAGACCCGCCGGTTCCCGCAGCTCTCCGGTCCTTCCCCGGATTTCCCTCGGGAAGATTCACATCGGACATGGGTCCACTCCATTCCGGCATACACAGTGAGAAGTGCCGCCCCGTCATCCGGGAGCTCTCGCACTATGCAATCGAGAACGTCACCGGAACGTCACCGGCCGCGTGACCACGCCATCGGGCGGAACCCACGTGGACACCACCGTGCTCTGCATCCCCCGGCCCTCCGCGGGCCGACCCTGGGGGTCGATGCCGGCGATCAAGGGCGTCGCCGTGGTCATCCCGGGAAACCTGGGTGGGTCAGTACTCCGGCAGCCCGGGTTCGTCGGCGGCCCGGTAGGCCGCGGCGGATCGACGGGAAGTCCGTGCGCTGGCGCGGTCACCGGCCGCTGCCGACCGGTCGGCAGCGGCCGCGGCCCGGTCCGCGGACGCTGCTCTGCGGTCATCGGCTGCGCTGGCCAGGTACTGGTCGGCGTGCTGCAGGTCGACGCGGAGACGGGAACGCTGGATGCCGGCGGCGATCACGTCGGCGAACTGCACGTCCAGCAGCTTGAGGACCTCGCGCAGCAGGCGCACCAGCGGCTCGTCGGCACCGGAGTCGATCGCCGCCTGGATCGCCTCGGCCGCCCATTCCAGATGGACGCGCTGGTGAGCCTCGCCGGCGTCCAGGGCGTTGAGCCGCCGTGTCACCTCCCGGATCCGCCGGTACGCCAGATCCTCGCGTGCTTGCGCGTCCTGCAACCGACGATCGGCGGCGTCGTCGCGGGCACGGGCGGCGCCGTCCCGGTCCTGCGCGTGCCGGTCGGCGGCGTCGGCGCGGGTGTCACGCTCGTGCGGGTCCACCCACCACGACCTGACCTGGCGCTCGCTCTCCCACGGGCCGGCCTGCGCTGCCCCGTCGGCGGGCGGCCGGCCATCCTCGTCTGCGGGGTCGTGCACGGTTTCCTCCGCTGGTCGGTTGCGGATGGCGGTGTCAGGTCCAGCGCTGCTGGATGTCGCCGGTGTTGACGAGCTGCTCGGCCACCTCGCGCAGCTTGATGTTGCTGCGCTGGCTCAGGTCGCGTAGTCGGTCGAAGGCCTGTTCCTCGGTGAGCCGGTACCGCTCCATGAGGATCCCCATCGCCATGCCGATCCGCCGGTTGGAGACCAGAGCGCGCTGCAGTCCCTCGGCGCGGGCGGTGGCGGCAGCCAGGTCGCTGCGGGCATCCGCCAGCTGCTCCGCGAGATCCCCACCCGCCACGCACGGCACCCTACGACGGGGAGCCGTCCTGCACCCGCCGTCGACCCCGCGGACGGGGACAGCGCCCGAGCGCCCCGGCGTTGCGGATCGTCACACGGCGGCGCGCCTTCGGCGCCGCGCGGGAGTGCGCGCCGACGACCGCGCCCCTGGGGCTCAGCCCTGCCCTCACCGGCCTGGGCGAGGAGTTGCACGGATCAGATTCGTCGTTCCCCCCAACGGACCTCGATGGTGGTCACGCAGTGCCGTCTTCGGCCTCGGGCACCGTCGGGCGCATGAGCGCCCAGCGGACGGTGTGGCCAGCCCCCTGGTGGCGGGGAGCCCTGGCCAGCGGGCTGCTGACTCTGGCGCTGTGCGCCTTCGGTGTGACGCAGGCGTTCACCGGACTGGAAGTGGGAGAGACCTGCACGCTCGTCGTAGAGCAGGACTTCGACCCGGAGTACTCGGCTGCCCATGGGCGAGACTCGCCGTTGCCGCCGTACTCCTCGCCCTGCAACGCCGAGTACGACATGGTGCCGGGCTGGGTGACCCCGGCCATTGCCGTCACCGCGGCGTTGTGCGCGGTGTCCCTCGCCGGTCTGGTGGTCGTTCGGGGTGCACGGGGGGCTCGGACGCGACGATGATCGCCGCGCTGTCCGGTCGCGCCGGAAGGAGGCCGACCGGACGGGAGGTGTCGCTCGGAGGACCGGGGAGCCGGAGCGTCGCTCACCGGCAGCCCGAGACTTCGCTCGGATCCCACGCCGCAACGGCAGTCGGGCCCCGCGCGGGGGCTCTCGACCTCGGGTCGGAAGGTCGCCGCCCAGCCGATGCCGACGTCGGGGCGACACGCCAGGTCGACAACGGCACCAGGTCCGACCGGACCACCACGGCGAACCACCGCCTGGACTGCTCGTGGCTCCGGATGTCGCGAGGCGCCGGGAGCCGGGACACCTCACCACGCACGCAGCGTCTCCATGTCCCGTAGCACCTGCGCTGCCTCCTCGCGATCGGCCTCGTCGGCCGCCAGCTCGGCCGCCTGCGCCCGCCGTCGCTCCCCCGCCACAACGCGGGCCGCCCGGATGAGCGCGCTGCGCACGGCCGCCGAGACCGGGTTGCCGTCCTGGGTCAGCAGCGCCAGGGCGCACGAGGCGTCCTCGTCGGGGCGGAAGCTGGTGGTGTCCGGCCGAGCGGGGACCGGACCGGCGTCCGTCGCCGTGGCCGAGGACCGGGGTGGCGACCGGTGGCGGACCCGTACGGTGACGCGGGACACATCACATCGAGGAGGGAGACGTCATGGGCAGGCTCGAGGGCAAGGTCGCCTTCGTCACCGGCGCGGCCCAGGGACAGGGGCGCAGCCACGCGGTCGAGCTCGCCCGGGAGGGCGCCGACATCATCGCGGTCGACATCTGCGAGCAGATCCCGGGAATGCCCTACCCGACAGGCACCTGGGAGAAGCTGCAGGAGACCGTCCGCGAGGTCGAGGCGCTGGACCGCCGGATCGTGGCGGCCAAGGCCGACGTCCGGGACTACGACGCCCTCGCCGGCGCGGTCGACGACGGGGTGACCCAACTGGGCCGGCTGGACATCGTGGCCGCCAACGCCGGGATCGGGTCGCTGCCGCACGCCTCCCACGAGCTGCCGCTCGACGTCTGGCAGCAGATGATCGACATCAACCTCACCGGCGTGTGGCAGACCTGCAAGGCCGCGATCCCGCACATCCTCGCCGGCGGCCAGGGCGGCGCCATCGTGCTGACCAGCTCCGCGGCCGGGCTGCAGGCCTACTCGCACATCTCGCACTACGTGTCCGCCAAGCACGGCGTGGTCGGCCTGATGCGGACCCTCGCGGTGGAGTACGGGCCGGAGCGGATCCGGGTGAACAGCATCCACCCGACTCAGGTCGAGACCGACATGATCATGAACGACGAGACGATGAAGATCTTCGTCCCCGACATCCCGAACCCCGCCCGGGCGGACTTCGAGCCGAGGTCCCAGGCCATGCACACCCTGCCGATCCCGTGGGTCCAGCCGATCGACATCAGCCGCGCGCTGGTGTTCCTGGTGTCCGACGACGCCCGCTACATCACGGGCGTGCCGCTGCCGGTCGACGCCGGAGCCCTGGTCAAGTGACGTCTCGCCGGCCGGCCCTGCACCCGGGGCCGGCCCGCGGGAGATGAGGTGTCGCAGCGTGGCGCGGGCGGAAGGGCCGACCCGCCGGAGCCCCGCGCTGACCAGCCGTCACCGCGTTTGACCGTCAAACGCATGTGCTGCCTGTCGCCCCAGATCGTGATCAGCGAGAGTCGAGAAGCGGCCCATGACGGCCGGCCTCGGTCTGACGTGGTTCACCGGGCCGGCTGAGTGCCCTGGGAGGACTGGACTGTCGGCGCCGACGCGGTCACCCCGGCCCTGGGAGCAGGACCGGGTGGACTGCCGGCCGGACGCCTGCACGCGGTCAGCGGCGACGGGCTCGTCGCCGGCCGCGCGGTCTGCCCCGCGCCGGTGCCGCTGCTCGACCCTGCCGACCACTCATCCGCAGCGAGCCGCACTCGTTCCCGCCGGGCGCGCCCGGCCTTCTACCTGGGGTCACCGCGATGCCGTCGGGATCGCGCGGAGTGCGCCACCTGTCATCAGTGCCCGACCCGACTGCCGACAGAACTCGCGGCTCCGGCCGTTGATGCTCTTGCCGGGCTGAGAGCGCAGAGGCCGATGGCCGTCCAATGCTGTCGGCGGGCTTCCGTGACGGCGAGGTGACGACGCCGTGACGCCTGGCGCGAAGGCTGGTGGGGCCCGCTTGCATCTCACAGCAAGGAAGGCGTCATGACCGACCTCGACCGGACAGGGCAAATCCGGAACCAGCTGGTCGCCGCAACCGCGGACAACAAATTGTGGGTGCGCGACCCCAAGGAGTCGAACATCAACTGGGAGGAGATCGGCCACGCCAACTTCGTGACAGGGCTGGCATTCCTGTCACGCAAGCTGTGGGCGGCGACGAGTGAGAACAAGCTCTGGATCCGCGACCCGGTCGAATCCAACATCAACTGGCGCGAGATCGGCCACGCCAACAACGTGACGGCCATGACAGCGATCAACCGCAAACTCTGGGCCACGACGAGGGACAACAAGCTCTGGGTCCGCGACCCGGTCGAATCCAACATCAACTGGCGCGAGATCGGCCACGCCAACAACGTGACCGCGATGACCGCGCTCAACCGCAAACTCTGGGCCACGACGAGGGACAACAAGCTCTGGGTCCGCGACCCGGTCGAATCCAACATCAACTGGCGCGAGATCGGCCACGCCAACAACGTGACCGCGATGACCGCGCTCAACCGCAAACTCTGGGCCACGACGAGGGACAACAAGCTCTGGGTCCGCGACCCGGTCGAATCCAACATCAACTGGCGCGAGATCGGCCACGCCAACAACGTGACCGCGATGACGGCAATCCCGTAAAGACCTCCCACACAAGTGGGCAACACCTGGGGTACCCGCAGAAAGGGGCCAGCGGGACGCGGCGAGGGCGCTCCGCCGCCCCGGGCCCCTTTCGCAGCCAGGGGAACCGACTGATCGCGCCACTTGCCCGAGAAGGGGCGAGTCGATGATCGACGTCGTCGGCTCTGTCGTCGCTGCTGCTGGCGCCGCGCAGGTCGCGGGATCACTGGTGCCGCATTGTGGTGGACTCTGCGGGAGGGAGGTCGGCATGACACCGGAACAGCAGGAGGGCAGTGAAGCCGCATACGACCGTGTCTGCGAGAGCTACCAGGCAATCGATGACTTCCGCATGAAGCTGCTGGGTCTACTGCCGATCGCCACGGGCACCGGCGTCTTCTTCTTGCTGAACGACCACGTTCCCGATCTCGGCGCCGAGGCGCCATCGGATGGGTCGGAGCCGCTTGCCCAAGTCCTCCCGGTCATTGGCGCGATCGGGGCCGTTTTCACCCTCGGCCTGTTCTCGTACGAGCTCTTCGGGATCAAGAAGTGTCATTACCTGATACGAGCGGGACAGCGCCTCGAGGTCCACCTCGGAGTCCGAGGACAATTCCGTAATCGACCGCGCAGCTTGATGGGCTTTGTCAACGAGCCATTCGCCTCGGCCTTGATCTATCCGGCGAGCATGGCGGCGTGGGTCTTCCTCGTAGTGGCCTTTCAACCTCCGCCCTGGAGGTGGGGCTTCCCGGTCGCGGTGTTCGTGGTCGGCTTCGTCCTCACAATCCTTCTGGCTGAGGGAATCAAACGCCGGGATCTGCGCGACTTCCTGGCGGAGTTGATCCACCATGTCGACGGCCATCCCACGGCGACGGTCGAAGGCATGTCGGGCGACTTGGACGCTGAGGACGAGATGATCCGTCGAGCCCTGGCGAAGATCAGCACGGCGGCAAGCGGGAGTGACCCGCCGAAGAACCTCTTCCGCAGGATCCAGGCCTTCTACTGTCGAACCTGCCTCCGAGTGCTGGAGCACCTCGACCCCCAGGAAAGGCCAGCGACCGTACGCGTCGACGACACTGCGGAGGTGGCCTTCGCAAACGTGCCCCACGCGGACGAGCCCCACGCGGACGAGGCTCACGCGGACGAGCCCCACGAAAACGAGCCCAAGAAGACACTCGAGTGGGTGACGGTGATCGACGCCGACCGGTCTCGTCCTGGTTCGAACTCCAGGTGGCGGTGCAGGGATCATCCCGATTGGCAGGAGGTCGCCGGAACCTTGGAGAAAGCGGTTCTCGCCGAGGAAGCCCAGCGGCGTCGCCCGAGAGAAGTTCGCGATCTGATGGCGTCAGCCGCCCCGCATCACGCACTCAATCCGCGAGTGGGCTGATACCGCAACAACCAGATGGACCCAGCGCTCCCATGAGTCAGGCACATCCGATGAAGCCACCACCCTCGGATAGCGAGACGGTGTCTACAGCGGACAACGCACCCTCGCCTTCACCACCCAGCACGCCACCATCGCGGCATGATCAACATTCCCAGGGTCAACTAATCCTGCAGCAGTCCCGAACGAGGGCGGGACCCGCCGTCGGCGCCGCCGCGGATAGGCACCCAGCCGGGCATGCTCGAACACCTGGCACCGGCGCCCGACGCTTGGCTGGCCACACGGACATCACCCTGCGCGCACCAGTGATCCATGGGCGACTGACAATGCCCGGCCTTACCGGCTCCCATCAGTTGGTCACTGTCGACGTGGCAGAGGCCACGGCCATCGCTCAACCTGCCGTGCCGCCTGTGCGACCGTTCGCGCATCCGGCCCCATCGTGGTGGGCCGAGGCGGCGCTGCCCGGCCGCCAGCATCGGCACCGTCCACGACGCCGCCGGGGTCCCGCCGAACAAGGCCTCCACTGCCCGCTGTCACCGCGGACCGGCAGCTGCTGGCTGCCGGCCTGGCAATGCCGCCCTCCGAGGCGGCGGGCTTTCCGTAGCGCTGCCCGTTCTTCCGGCGACGGCTCACGGCCCTTGCCCGGCTCGGTACCGATAGCGTCGGGGCGTTGCACGGCCGGTGGGTGCCTGTGCGGGGGAACGGGAGGACGGCGGCCCGGTGGACGAAGACATCGAACTCTCGGAGTACATCGAGGCCCTGCGCTCGGAACTCCGCGCGGCCGAGCTCGCCGGCAAGAACCGAACACCGCGCTTCGCCGTGGGGCCGGTCGAGCTGGAACTCGAGGTCGCCGGCACCCGCGAGGCCGGAGCCAAGGGCGACATCAAGTTCTGGGTGGTCTCGCTCGGCGGCTCGGCCAAGGCGTCGGTGCAGCGGACGCAGCGCCTGAAGGTCACCCTGACCCCACTGGACGACCACGGCCAGCCTCTGGTGGTGAACGCCCGGCCCGACGCGCGGCCCGACTGAGATGCCGCCGCGGCCGGAAGGACTCCGTGCCGAGCAGGTGACCGAGATCCTGGTCGGCCGGCACGACGGAACGCTGAGTTACGGCACCGGCTACCAGCTCTCCCCGCACCTCGTCCTGACCGCGCGGCACGTGCTCGACGACGCCGCCACCGTCGACGTCCGCTTCTTCCCCGGGGCCACCCGCGGCGAGGAGATCCGCGGCGAGGTCGCCTGGGCAGGCGCGACCGCCGACCTGGCGCTGGTGCGGCTCACCCGCCCCTTCGGCACCGAGGATCTGAGCTCGCCCGAGCTGGGCGACCTCCCCGCCCTCGTGGCGCGGGCCGTGCCCTTTCAGGCCCTGGGCTTTCCGACCTTCTCGACCAAGCCCGGCGCCACCACGACCGTGCGCGACACCGCGTCGGTCACCGGCGAGATCCCGCCGCTGGCCAACGCGAAGACCGGGCGGCTCCAGCTCCGCGCCGACGTGCCCGAGGGCATCCGCGGTGAGGACTGGACCGGCTTCTCCGGCGCCGCGATCTTCGCCCACGACCGGCTGGTCGGCCTGGTCGCCGAGGTCGAGCCCGGTGGCTTCCTCACCGCGGTGCGGCTCGCCGCGGTCTTCGAGGAGCACGACACCGCGTTCGCACGCGACCGCGAGGCCGGCGAGAACGTCGCCGTGCTCCGGCAGTTGCTGGCCGACGACGGTCTCGCCGTCCGCTTCGTTCCCGCCCGCCGGCCCACCACGCAGACCGACTTCGTCCGCTGGCTCGACGCCCGCAGCCCCCGGCTGGAGGGGCGCGACACGGAGATCGAGGAGCTGCGCGCCTTCACCCTGTCCGATCGCCCGTTCGCCTGGTGGACGGCCGATCCGTGGTCCGGCAAGACCACGCTCGCGGCCCACACCGCCGCGCATCCGGTCGACGGCGTCGACGTCGTCTCCTTCTTCTTCTCCCGCGCCCGGGCGACGACCGAGATCCGCCGCTTCCTCGAGTCGGTCTGCGAGCAACTGGCCGCGCTGCTCGACCGGGAGGCGCCGCGCGAGCAGGGGCACGAGGCGTTCGTCAGCCTCTGGCAGCAGGCGCAGGCCCATCAGCAACGCCTCGGCCGGCACCTCGTCCTGCTCGTCGACGGCGCCGACGAGGCAGAGGATCCCGGGCGGCTGCTCGGGCTGCTCCCGCCCGACCGCCTGCCGTCTACGCACGTGCTCGTCTTCAGCCGGCGCAACGTCCACCTCCCCGCCCGTCGCTCCGAGCACCCCCTCCTCGACGAGCGCCGCACGCCGCGGCGCCCACTGCGCGCGAGCCCGTTCGCGACCGGGCGGCAACAGGCGGCCGAGGACGACCTCGAGGAATACCTCGACGACCCGGCGGCGCGCACAATGCTGTGCCTGCTGGCGGCGGCCGGCCCGCTCACCGTGAACGAGGCCGCCGCCCTCGCCAAGGAGGACTCGCCCGCGACCGGCGAGTACGAGGTCCGGCGGGTGTTCGAGCGCGTGGCGGCGCGGATCGTGGAGCCGATCCCGCTTGGCGGCGAGACGCGCTTCGCCTTCCAGCACAGCACCCTGCGGGAGGCCACCGCCGGCGCACTCGCCGACCGCATCCCCGCGCTGCGCACCCGCATCCACGAGTGGGCGGCCGGCTACGCCGCCGCGGGCTGGCCCGACAACACGCCCGACTACCTCGCCGACGGCTACCCCCAGTTGCTGCAGGAACTGCGCGAGGCGGAGCTCCTCACCCGGCTCGTGTCGGTGCCACGCATCCGCTTCCTCACCGCCCGGCAGGGCAGCACCCACGGCGCCCTTCGCGAGATCGATGCGGCGCTGGCCACCTGGTGCGCCGCTCCACGCGTTCGGCTCGACGCCGTGGCGGTCCTGGCCGTGGCCCGCGAGAAGCTGCGCACCCCCATCGGCCGGTGCCCCGTCGACGTCGCCCTCGGCTGGGTCCGCGCCGGGGACTGGCGGCGGGCGCACGAGCTCGCCGAGTGGCTGGAGGGGACGGCGAAGGCGCGGGCCCTCGCGGCGGTGGCGGTCGCCGCCTGGCGCGCGGGCAGCACCGACGAGGCCGTCGCCCTCGCCCGTGGCGTTCCCGATCCCGAGATCCGCTGCGACTGCTTCGCCGACCTGCTGGCCGCGGCGACCGGGGCGGAGCAGACCCGGCTAGCTCTGCTGCAGGACGCCGTGGTCGTGGCGAACGAGCTCTCCCATCCGCACGAGCGCGCGGTCCGCCTCGCGCGGATCGCGCTCACCGTGCGGACGTGGGCACCGGCGCCGGAGCTGGCGATGCTGCTGCGCGACTGCGCGTCCCTGGCGCGCAGCGGCGGGTCCCCGTGGCGGCAGGGCACCGCTCTCTCCGCCGCCGCCGAGGCGGCCGCCGCTCTGGGCGAGATCGGCCTGGCCGGCGACCTGGTCTCCGCCGTCCTCGACAAGCACCAGCAGGGCCAGGCAGCGCTGGCCGTGGCCGCGCAACTGGCTCCCGCCGGGCACGACGTGTCGCTCCTGCTGACCGTCGTCGAGCGGGCGGCCGACGACCAGCCCCCGGCAAAGGCCGCGACGCTGCTGGCCCGTGCAGCCGCCCTGCCCGGGACGCCGCAGGACCGGGCAACCGCCCTCCGCCGTCGGGCCGAGGAGTTGGCCTTCGGCGTTCCCGATCCACAGAGCCGGAACCTGCTCATCGCCACACTCGTCGAGTACGGCGCTGCCGATGTGCCGGCACTGGTCCGCGCGGTCACGGCGGCCGCGCGGGCGGAACAGCACGGCTCCTCGCGGGTCCGCGCGCTCAGCGCACTGGCCCTGGCCGTCGGTCGGCGCGACTCCGCCGTCCTCGCCGCCGACCTGCTCGAGTCGGCCGTCGAGGAACTGGACGGCGAAGGCGACCCCGCCCGGCGGGAGAAGGCCGCAGTGCTCGTCGGCGAGGCCGCCGCGAGCCTGGGCCGCGTCGAGGCGGTCACCGCGGCGCTCGGCCGCATCGCATCCGCGGCGCATCGGGCGCGGGTGCTCGCTCGACTGGCCGCCGTCCTGGCGGCTCGGAGCGACCGCGCCGCGGCCGAGACGGCGGCGCGGGCCCGCGCCGAGGCGCTGGCCGTGCCCCCCGGTGTCGATCGGCCCGTCACGCTGGCCCAGGTGGCCGTGGACGTGCCGGCCCACCGGCAGGAGCTGCTCGCCGCCGCGGAGGAGAGCGTCTCGCCCGAGGACGACGGGGTGTGGCGGTCGGCCGCCTTGGCGGCCGTCGCCCAGCACCGTGCCGCGGCAGGCGACCTCGGTTCGGCCGGGCTGGCCATCGCCGCCGTTCCCCTCGAAGAACACCGCCGGAACGCGCTGTCCGCCGTCCTCCTGACGTCCGCAGCCGAAGCGGACGTCGAGTGGTCCCTGGCGGTCGTCAGGTCCGAGAACTCATCGCCGGCGGCGCTGGCCGCGGTGGCGCGCGCCGCGCTGGCGTCCGGCCGCCGCGCTCCGGCTGCCGAGCTGGCCCGCCGGCTGCCGGACCGCGACGAGCGCCGGCGCTTGCTGGAGGCGGTGGTGCGCGCCATGCTCGAGGCCGGGGAGTGGGACGGCGCGATCGGGACCGTGGCGGCGGAGGAGGATCGGGCGTCGGGCGACCACCTGCGCCGGGTCGTCGCCATGCACGCCGCCTCGACCGGCCACGAGGACGAGGCCGTCGCGCTGGTTGGCCAGATCGACGACCTCGAGACCCGCGATGACGTGCTGGCCACCGTGGTCGCGGCCTACGCCGGGCGCGGGGACCTGGAGCGAGCCCTGCGGACGGCGGCCGGGTTGCAGACCCGGTCGACGTCAGCCCGGGCCCTGACCGAGCTCGCATGCCGCAGCGTCGAACTGGGCCGGGCAGAGGAGGCGACCGAGATCCTCCGCCGCGCCATGGAGACCCTCAAGGGCACACCGGACGCCGTTGCGCAGGAGACGGCCGCCCTGCTCCGGTTCTACGCCGCCGCCGGCCTCGAGCGGGCGCTGCCGATCGCCGACAGCTTCGGCCAGCCGGTCCGGGGCATTCTCGTCACCGCCCTCGCCGGCGCCGCGGTGGACCGGTCGGCCCTCGGCGACTGCGTCGCGATCATCCCCCGCCTGGACCGCGACGAGCAGCAGCGCCACCTGGCCCGCACGGCGCGGCTCGCGCTTCAGCTGGGCGACTACGTCCAGGCCGCGACGCTGACCGCGCGCTCGCTGCCGACCGTGCGCCGCCGGAACTTCCTCGACGTCCTCCAGGCCGCCGTCCATGCCGGTGACGACGCAGCCGCGCTGCGGGTCGCGAGATCGATCGAAGAGCACGAGGGGCCGGAGGCGGTCACGGAGGCCGCCCGCATCGTGCAGCGGGACCTGGACCGCTTCGACCTGGCCGAGCGCATCGCCCGGGCCATCGAGGAGCCCGGATGGCGGCAGCGAGCCCTGGCCGCCGTTGCCGTCGAGGCCTGCGGAGTGGGCAGGGTGGACGACGCCCTGGCCCTGCTCGCCGCCACGGGGATCGCCACGAGCCGGCCGGAGGTCCTGGTCGAGTGCGCCCGGCGGGTCGGGGATCGCGGATCGGCGCCGCTGGTGGCGGACCTCCGGCGGACCACGGCGTCGCCGGCGACGCGCGCCGCGATCAGCGAGGCGGCCGCGGAGGCGGCGCTGGATCGCGGGCACGACGTCGCCGCGCGCGAGATCGTCGAGGCCGCCCTTGCTGAACCCGCCGAGGAGCGGGACGTCGAACGCCTCGAGACGGTGCTGGTGCGCGTGTTGTTCGAGGCGAACTTCGCGAACGAGACGACGTCGGCGCCGCGCGCCGTCTCACCGGCCACGCCGGAGCCGCGCGCCGGCCTGCCGGCCGCAGCGCCGGAGCCGGAGGCGGAGGAGACGGGCGGCGCGCTACCGGCCGTCCTGGGGGCGCGGAGCGAGACGAGCGCCACCGTGCCGGCGCCTTCTCGCGGCAGCACACGGCTGTCGACCGAGGCTGACTTCTACGCCGCGGTGGTCGACCAGGCCCTATCCGACGACCGGGTGGGGCTGGCGCGGGCCGCGGCCCAGGCGCCCCGGGACCTCCAGGAGCGAAGCGCGCTGTACCGGGTGATCGTGGCCTGGCTGTGCGCCCACCACGACTACTCGGAGGCGGCGCGGACGGCGCGGCGGATCGAGCACGTGCAGGTGCAGGCCGACACCCTGGCCTCGGTGGCGGAGCAGGCCGCGCAGGCGGGGCTCTTCGCGGAGGCGGCCGAAGTGGCGCGCACCATCTCCGTCCGGAGCGTGCGCCGGCGCTCCCTCGACGTGGTCGCTCGCGCGGCCACGGCGCTCGGCGACTACGGCCTGGCGCTGCGCTGCGTGGGCAGCCCGACCGAGGCGTCGGACCACGTCGACCTTCTCGGCACCCTGCTGGCCGACACGATGGAGAAGCGCGACGACTGGCTGGCCGCCGAGACGGCGCGACGGGCGGCCGAACTGCTCGTGATCGGTACCGCGACGGCGGGCGCAGGCGGGATCGCCGGCGTCGTCGGCGACCTGCGAGTGCGCCGGCCCGGCGCCGAGGGCCGATTCGTGGCGCACCTGCTGCGGGCGCGCGTCACCCCCGAACTCTGCGCCGTCGCAACGGATGTGGATCCGGACGCCGCCCGGCCGCTGATCGCAGAGCTGACCGTCGGCGACCTCCGGCTGGCAAGCGTCGAGACATGAGTTGGGGCGGGCAGGTCGTTCGCCCTGGATCAGCGCGGTGAGCATCGCCCCGGCCGAGACGCTGGTCAGGTTGACCGCGACCGACGGCAGCTTGATCGAGGCATCTCCGAGAATCAGCTCCGGCCGCGTGACCTCGCGCGTTCGGTCGGCCATCAGCTGCACCCGGTAGCGGGTCAGCATCCGCGACCGGCCGATATCCGGCGGCGGAACCAGCGACGAACGCAGCAGCCCCCACTCCAGGGTCGAGAACGTCCGCGTCTCCGCGCGCCGGCCACTCCGGGGGCCGGGTGTGCGCTCGCAGACCGTCAGCGTCGCCTTGCCGATGTCGAGTCAGGCGACCCGCTCGTACAGAACTTCCATGAGGTTCCCCTGCTCCGGTCGATCGCCGATCAAGATCCCGAGGCATCAGACCTTCGTGCCGGCGGGCCGGGCGACGCCCACACGCGGGGGCTCGAGGTCGCGGCACCCTCGCCCACGGCTACGGGCCCTCACCCACCACCACGACCGGGGGCTGACCAGATGACGAGAAGTGGGGAAAACGGGGTGAGTCAGCCGCGCTAACGCCAGGACCGGCCGCTGACCTGCGGCTTTGCTCCCCCGATTGGACTCGAACCAATAACCCTGCGATTAACAGTCGCATGCTCTGCCAATTGAGCTACGGGGGACCGGCGGGACGGACCCGCACGCCTCGTCGAGGGTACCTCACACGCCCGAGGGCCCTGCGCAGGGTCCCTCGCGTCGCGCGTCACACCCGGTCACGGCTACCGTGATCACTCAATCTTCGAGTCCAGGAGGTCTCCCGTGGCGAAGCTGTCCTTCCTCGCCGGCTTCGGTGCCGGGTACGTGCTCGGCGCGAAGGCCGGGCGTGAGCGTTACGAGCAGATCCGCAGGTCGTGGGAGAACGCCAAGGACAACCCGCAGCTGCAGGGTGTGGCCGGCATGGCCCAGGCCCGGGCGGACGCGGTGGTGAACTCGGTCAAGGCGCGCATGGGCCGCGACACCTCCGACACCCGACCCACGCCGAGCCCGTCCCCCACGACCGGCGCCTCGGCGACCGGACCATCGACGACCGGCCCCGCGGGGACCCCGCCGATGCCCTGACCCTCCCCGGGGTCAGATCACCTGGTCGGCGGCGACCGCCTCGGCGAGCTTCTGCCGGGCGGCGTCCCGCGCCACCGGGTCGCTGCGGTCGGCGTCGTCGTCGAACACGACGGTCCACTCCCGCTCCGCCTGACCGGGCACCCGCCGGGCGACGAGCACGACCTCGCCGCGGCCGGGCAGCGGCGTACGCCGGCTGGCCACCACCGTCTGGTCCACCCGCCGGCGGACGACGGCCGGCAGGTCGCCCGCGTCGCTGAGCGCATGCCGCTCCACGGGCAGCCGGGCCTGCA
Source organism: Geodermatophilus sp. CPCC 205761 (assembly GCF_051383655.1). Taxonomy (NCBI): domain Bacteria; kingdom Bacillati; phylum Actinomycetota; class Actinomycetes; order Geodermatophilales; family Geodermatophilaceae; genus Geodermatophilus; species Geodermatophilus sp. CPCC 205761. The sequence goes on along the minus strand of NZ_JALPKQ010000009.1, from coordinate 42,952 downwards.
CGCCGGGCTCCACCTCGGTCAGCGGGGTCACCTCGAAGCGGCCGCCGCCGTCGCCGGTCGCCGTCCACCGGGCCGAGGCGACCTCGTGCCACGGCAGGACGCCGACGTCGCCCGCCTCGGTCAGCGACAGGTCGGCCGGCACCCGGCGCAGGCCGCGCGAGGTCGCGGCCAGCCAGCCCTGGTCACGGACGAGCGTCCCCCAGGCGAGGACCCGCTCGTCGGGGTCGGCCGACGCGACGACGACCGCGCGCACCAGCTCGGGCGGCCGGGCGAACCGCCGTCGCACCGCGTCGAGGAGGTTCACTGGGCCAGCCCGCCCATCGCCCGCTGCCGCAGCGAGATGGCCTGCTGCTCGAGCGCCATGAGCTGCCCGAACGCCTTCATGTACTCGTCAGCGGCCTCGACCGGGTTCATCCGCTGCAGCCGGCCCTTGAGCGCGGCCACCCGGCGGACGGTGTGCATCTCCTCCAGCCGCGCCAGCACCGCGCTGACGTACACCGCGTCCGCCTCGTGCGCCGAACGCAGCGGTTCCACGGCGAGCGCGGTGAGCTGGGCGCGGGCGGTGTCGCTCGGGCAGTGCGCGGCGACCTCGTCCAGCCACGCCGGACCGGTGACCCGGGCCGCCGCCGCTCCCCCGGTGCCGGCGACCGCCGCCGCCACCGCCGCGTAGTCCGGGTCGGTGTAGGCCTCGACCGGGATCGCGTCGAACGACGGACCGGCCAGCTCGGGCACCTGCAACGCCGTCTTCACCGCCTCCCGCTCCACCGCCACCGCGATGTCGTCCGGCGACCGCCGGGGCGTGCGGGCGCGGGACCGTTGCGGCGCGGCCCCCTCCCCCGTCAGCCGGCGCATCCGCTCGAGCACCTCGGCCTCGTCGATGTTCCCGATCATCCCGGCCAGCTGGCGGGCGTAGGCCGGCCGCAGCGCGTGGTCCTTGATCTGGGCGACCAGCGGAACGGTCTTCTCCAGCGCGGCGACCCGGCCCTCGACGGTGTCCAGGTCGTAGCCGGCGAGCGTCGTCTTCAGCACGAAGGCGATCAGCGGCGTCCGCCGGGCCACGAGGTCGCGGACCGCGGCGTCGCCGTGCGCCTGGCGCAGCTCGCAGGGGTCGCGGCCGTCCTGCTCGACGGCGACGAAGGTCTGGCCGACGAAGCGCTGGTCCTCGGCGAAGGTCTTCATCGCCGCGGCCTGTCCCGCGGCGTCGCCGTCGAAGGTGTAGATGACCTCGCCGCGGAACTCGTCCTGGTCCATGAGCAGCCGGCGCAGCACGCCGATGTGCTCGGCGCCGAATGCGGTGCCGCAGGACGCGACCGCCGTCGTCACCCCGGCCAGGTGGCAGGCCATGACGTCGGTGTAGCCCTCGACCACCACGGCCTGGTGCCGGCGGGCGATGTCCCGCTTGGCGCGGTCGACGCCGTACAGCACGGTGCTCTTCTTGTAGAGCGGCGTCTCGGGGGTGTTGAGGTACTTCGGGCCCTGGTCGTCGTCCATCAGCTTGCGGGCGCCGAAGCCGATGACGTCGCCGGTGATGTCGCGGATCGGCCACACCAGCCGGCGGTGGAACCGGTCGATGAGCGAGCCGCGGGAGGACTCCTTGGCCAGCCCGGCCGTGACCAGCTCCGGCTGGGTGAAGCCCTTGGCGCGCAGGTGGCGGGTCAGCGCGTCCCAGCCGCCGGGCGCGAAGCCGCAGCCGAAGTCGAGCGCCACTTGCCGGTCGAAACCACGGTCGGCGAGGAACTGCCGGGCCGGTGCCGCCTCCGGCGAACCGAGCTGCTCGGCGTAGAAGGCCGCGGCCGCGGTGTTGGCCGCGACCAGCCGGGCGCGCTGGCCGACCTGCGTCCGGTCGGGGCCACCCGTCGGACGGCCGCCGTCGTCCTCGTAGTGCAGTTCGAGATTGGCCCGCCCGGCCAGCAGTTCGACCGCTTCAGAGAAGGACAAGTGGTCGATCTGCTGGATGAAGGAAATGACGTCGCCACCGACTCCGCAACCGAAACAGTTCCCGGTGAGGATGTTGTCCTCGAGGGTGAAGGCGTGCGTGCCGGGCACCTCCGCGCAGTAGACCTCCTCGACGCGATCGGACCACTCGACCGATCGGACGACCCACCGCTTTCGCTCGTACGCCTTTCGGTTGGCGAGGATGCGCTCGCGATGGTGGGTCAACAGGAAGAACGAGTCGGGCAGCCCCTTGGTCATGAAGCGCACGTTGTGGATGTCGCTCATGACGCCGTCGATGCCCAGCCGGGTCTGTTTGGCCACCCCGTAGGTGCCGATGCCGAGCCGGGTGCACAGGGTGCGGACGTACTCCAGGTCGTCGACCCGCGCCGAGTTGAGGATCGCGTCCCCGTCTTCAGCCACGCAGCCGTCGGCTGCGAAGTAGCCGGCGAGCCAACCGAGGAGATACGCGGCGTCCTCATCGAGTGCCGGACGCTCGTCCTTGAAGTGAGCAGGAAGCCCGTAGTACTTGGTGACACCCTCTCCTACCCAGCTCCTGCAACCGGCGAAGTACTGCGCGAGCTCTGCGTCCTTGTCACCGAAGAGGTTCGCAATGGACCCGGCACCGTTTCGTGTGCCGTCGCCGTAGACCAGTCCGCGGGCGATCCCGAAGGGCGAAGGGCGCGTCGCCGGGTTGAGGACCCGGCTCATCGGGAAGGACGGCGACAGTTGGTCGCCGGGCCGCAGGTCCTTGGTGAGTTTCTCTCGGCGGTCCTGCCGGAGTCGGCCGGAGGGCACGAACCAGCGGTGCTCGTCGGTGGCGTGGACGACCTTGGTCCGTCCGTTGCGGGTCAGCGTGAGCTTCATGAGCCGGTGCACGCCGTACGACCTGAACGGCGCTTCGACCCAGCCCCCATCTCCGTTGAGAACGCGGACGGTCTTCCCGGCGAGCTCCCGGATCGGGACTGTGCCGTCCTCGGTGAGCACCCCTGTCTCGCCGGCGAGGCAGTGGTAGAGATTTCGTGCCGGTGTGACGTGGAAGGAAGGCGATTTCTCGTCGTGGAAAGGGCAGAGTCCCTTCAGGCTCCCGCCACCCGCGCGCTTGAGCTGCAGGTGCTCGCCCACGATCTCGTCGATCTTGCTCCGCTCGCGGACCAGCGCGATGTCCGCGGCCCGGATGCGTCCCCGCCCGGCCATCAGCTGCCTCCTGCCGCGGCGACCCCGCCGGCGATCGCGACCGTCGCCGCCGCCTGGTCGCGGCGGGTCATCACCAGCCCCAGCCACAGCAGGAACACCTGCTGGTCGAGCGGCAGCGACTCGTCGGCGGTCAGGGTCTGACGGGGCGACCACCCGCCCGTCGTCCCGGTCTCGGCGATCACCCGGCCGTCGACGAGGTAGCGGTGCCCGCCCTTCCAGCGCGACACCACCTCCGACCGCACCGGCGTCCCCGCCAGGTCGGCCTCCCAGGTGCCCTTCCAGAACGACGCCTGCCAGGCCCGCAGCCGGGCGGCGTCCTCCGGGTCGACCGACCAGCGGCCGACGAGCTCGCGCTTGCGCTTGGTGAGCACCCACTCGCGGTCGCCGACGACGGCCGTGGCCGCCTCCTTCCAGTTCGAGGCCCGCAGCGTGGCGACGACGGCGCCGTCGCGCAGCACGGGCAGCACGCCCTTCCCGGTGCCGGACGAGCCGGCCTTGCCCAGTTCCAGCACAGGTCCTCCTCGCTCAGCCGATCCCGGGTGCGCCGGCGACGCTCTCCCCGGTCACCCGGTAGAGCAGGTAGGCCGCCGTCTCGCGGAGGATGTACCGGAACTGCGTGGTGCGGGTCTGCACCGCCGGGCCCTGCCGGGTCGGCGAGCTGTCGGCGGCGATGCCGGCGTCCTCGGCCATCCGCTCCGCGCGCATGGCGTGCCACGGGTCGGTCACCAGCACCGCGGAGGCCCAGCCGCGCTCGTCGAACGCCGTGGCCACGGCGCGCATGCTCTCCAGCGTGTCCACGCCCTGCTCGACGGCCAGCAGCGACTCGGCCGGGACGCCGGACTCCTGCAGGTAGTCCCGCCCCGCCTCGGCCTCGGTGAACTGGTCGCCGGCGGCCTTGCCACCGACGGTCACGATCACCGGCGCGACGCCGTTCTCGTACAGCCGCAGCGCGTGCTCCAACCGGGCCTCGAAGATCGACGAGGGGACGCCGTTGTACTGCGCCGACCCGAGCACCACGATCGCGTCCGACGCCGGTCGGGAGTCATGCCGCGCCGTCCACCAGATCGCCGTCGCGGTCGAGACCACCAGCAGGAAGAACGCGAGCACGAGAGCTCCGACGACCCGGCCGACCAGGCTCCCTGCGCGCACCCCCACGCGTCATGGGTACCACGCCGCCCTGTCGGAACGGGGGCCCTGGGGACGGTGTGCCGGACCACGTCCTCCCGGTGCCCGCTGGCCCCCGCCGATCATCGGCGAGTGGCTGCCCGACACGCGGACGGGCACCGCCACCCGCCGATGATCACGCGGCCGGGGCGGCCGTGCTCAGGACCCGGCGCGATCGGCTCCCAGCGCGGCGCGGCCGGCCTCCAGCCGGGCCACCGGCACCCGGAACGGCGAGCAGGAGACGTAGTCCAGCCCGACCTCGTGGAAGAAGTGCACCGAGTCCGGGTCGCCGCCGTGCTCGCCGCAGACGCCCAGCTTGAGGTCGGGACGGACGCGCCGCCCGCCCTCGACGCCGATCTCGACCAGCCGGCCGACCCCCTCGCGGTCCAGCGACTCGAACGGCGAGACGCCGAAGATCCCCTTGTCCAGGTAGGCGTGGAAGAACGCCGCCTCGACGTCGTCCCGGGAGAAGCCCCACGTCATCTGGGTGAGGTCGTTGGTGCCGAAGGAGAAGAAGTCCGCCGACTGGGCGATCTCCTCCGCGGTCAGCGCGGCCCGCGGCACCTCGATCATCGTGCCGACCAGCGCGTGCAGGTCGACCCCGTGCCGGTCGCAGACGTCGGCGAGCACCCGGTCGGCCTCCTCGCGGATCGCCTCCAGCTCCTGCACGGCGCCGACCAGCGGGATCATCACCTCCGGCCGCGGATCGCCGCCGGCCTTCTTCCGCTCGCAGGCCGCCTCGGCGATCGCCTTCACCTGCATGGCGAACAGCCCGGGCACGACCAGCCCCAGCCGGACGCCGCGCAGCCCCAGCATCGGGTTCTGCTCGTGCAGCCGGCGGACGGCGGCCAGCAGCCGCAGCTGCCCCTCGTCGTGGTGACCCTCCGCCTCGGCCACCGCGACCCGCACCGAGAGCTCGGTGAGGTCGGGGAGGAACTCGTGCAGCGGCGGGTCGAGCAGCCGGACGGTCACCGGCAGCCCGTCCATCTCCTCGAAGATCTCCAGGAAGTCCTGCTTCTGCAGCGGCTCCAGCGCGTCGAGGGCGGCCTGCCGCTCGTCGTCCCCCTCCGCCAGGATCAGCTTCTCCACCAGCTGCCGTCGGTCGCCGAGGAACATGTGCTCGGTCCGGCACAGGCCGGTGCCGTGGGCGCCGAAGCGGCGCGCCCGGGCGGAGTCCTCCGGGGTGTCGGCGTTGGTGCGCACGTCCATCCGCCGCCGGGAGTCGGCGTGCGCGAGGATCCGGTGCACGCTGCGCACCAGGTCGTCGGCCTCGTCGGAGCCGGGGTCGATCTCGCCCTCGAAGTAGCGGACGACCGACGACGGCTCGACCGGCACCTCGCCCAGCCAGACCCGTCCGGTGGAGCCGTCGATGGAGATGACGTCGCCCTCGCCGACCACCGTCCCGCCCGGCGCGGTGAACTGCCGGGCCTTGGTGTCGACCTGCAGCTCCTCGGCGCCGCACACGCACGTCTTGCCCATGCCGCGGGCGACGACGGCGGCGTGCGAGGTCTTGCCGCCGCGGCTGGTCAGCACACCCTCGGCGGCGATCATGCCGGCCAGGTCGTCGGGGTTGGTCTCCCGCCGGACCAGCACCACCTTCTCGCCGCGCTGCGCCCACTCGACGGCGGTCTCGGACGCGAAGACCGCCCGGCCGACGGCGGCGCCCGGGGAGGCGTTCATGCCCTGGGTCAGCTGGGTGGCGTTCCCGCCGGAGACGAACCGCGGGAACATCAGCTGGGCCAGCTGATCGCCGGTCACCCGCCGGACCGCCTCGTCCATGTCGATGAGTCCCTCGTCGACCAGCTGGGTGGCGATCACGAACGCCGCCGCCGCCGTCCGCTTCCCGACGCGGGTCTGCAGCATCCAGAGCTTGTTGCGCTCGACGGTGAACTCGATGTCGCACAGGTCGCGGTAGTGCGACTCAAGCGTCGCCATCGTGTCGAGCAGCTCGCGGTAGGCGCCCTCGTCGATCCGCTCCAGGTCGGTGAGCGGCACGGTGTTGCGGATGCCGGCGACGACGTCCTCCCCCTGCGCGTTCTGCAGGTAGTCGCCGTACACGCCCTGCGCGCCGCTGCCGGGGTCCCGCGTGAACGCCACCCCGGTGCCGGAGTCGGCACCCAGGTTGCCGAACACCATCGCGACGACGTTCACCGCGGTGCCGGCGTCGCCGGGGATCCGCTCGCGGCGGCGGTAGATGATCGCGCGGTCGGCGTTCCAGGAGTCGAAGACGGCGTTGATCGCCATGTCCAGCTGCTCGCGCGGGTCCATCGGGAAGCCGCGGCCGCACGCCTCCTGGACGATCGCCTTGAACCGGCCGACGACGTCCTCCAGGTGCTCGGCGTCGAGGTCCAGGTCGAGGTCGGTGCCCTGTTCGCGCTTGACCTCGTCGAGGGCGTGCTCGAACAGCTCCCCGTCGATGCCGAGCACGGTCTTGCCGAACATCTGGATGAGCCGCCGGTAGGAGTCCCACGCGAAGCGCTCGCTGCCCGACTGCGCGGCCAGCCCCTGCACCGACTCGTCGTTGAGGCCGACGTTGAGGACGGTCTCCATCATCCCGGGCATGGACGCCGCGGCTCCCGACCGCACCGACACCAGCAGGGGGTCCGACGGGTCGCCGAGCGTCTTGCCCATCGCCTTCTCCAGCGCGGTCAGGTGCTCGGTCACCTGGTCGGCCAGCTCCGGCGGGGTGCTGCCGTGCTCGAGGTAGTGGCGGCAGGCGTCGGTCGTGATCGTGAAGCCGGGCGGCACCGGCAGCCCGAGGTTGGTCATCTCCGCCAGGTTGGCGCCCTTGCCGCCGAGCAGGTCCTTCTGCTCCTTGTTGCCCTGGCTGAAGTCGTAGACCCACGTCTGTCCACCGGTTCCGCCCACCGTGCACCTCCGCGCTCGTCAGCCGGCCGTCGTCCACGCGCCGGGAGCAGACGTCTCATACGTCCTGTTGAGCGCGATCCTGGCTCAGTCGGGCGGGGACGCGCCAGCCCGCCGGCCCCGTTGACGGCACTGGACACCGGGTCCGGCGAACGCGGGGGGCTCTGATGGCCCGCCCGCTCAGCCCGCCGTGGTGCCGCAGACCCGCGGGCCGTCCTCGCTGACCACGGTCAGGACCGAGGTGCTGCCGTCGGACCAGGCGACCTCCACCCGCTGCACCGGCTCGCCGCCGGCCTCGGCGGCGGCGGTACCGGCGACCTCGCCGTCCCCGCCGGCGGCGTACTCGCCGGGCACCTGCTGGGCCTCGATGCGTCCCCGCTCCTCCTCGCAGAGCAGCTGGTGGGCGGTGTCGACGTCGTCCTGCGCCAGCGCCTGGAGGAACACGCCGGTGACCTGGCGGGCCTGCTCCTCGGGGGTGCCCTTCACCAGCGGCAGCCCCACGGCCATCCCCACGGCGACCGCGACCGTGCCGCCGAGGATTGCGAGGATGAGCCCGCGGGCTGCCCGCGGGGTGCCGGTGTGCAGCGGCGCCGGGTCGTCGTCGTAGAGGTAGGGCCCTTGCGTCCCGCCGCTCACCCGCCGCTCACACTCAGCTCGGCCCCGGCCGGCGGCCGGGGGTCGTCGCGGTCGGCCAGCCAGCCCTCGGGCAGCGCAACCGGCCGCGGCGGCGAGGTGCGGCCGCGCGGGCCGCCGAGCACCGCCGTCGGGTACGGCTGGTCGGGGATGCCGGCCAGCAGGCCGGCGAGCTCGTCGAGCGAGCTGACCATCGCCAGCGCGCGGCGGACGTCGGAGCCGACCGAGAAGCCCTTGAGGTACCAGGCGACGTGCTTGCGGAAGTCGGTGCAGCCGTGCCGCTCGCCCTGCTCCTCCGACAGCAGCGCGGCGTGCCGGTGCATCACCGCGGCGACCTCGCGGAGGGTCGGCAGCGCGCGCCGCGGCTCCCCGGCGAAGGCGGCGGCGAGGTCGCCGAACAGCCACGGCCGGCCCAGGCAGCCGCGGCCGATGACGACGCCGGCGCACCCGGTCTCGGCGACCATGCGCAGGGCGTCGTCGGCCTCCCAGACGTCGCCGTTGCCCAGCACCGGGATGTCCACGGCCTCCACCAGCCGGGCGATCGGCGCCCAGTCCGCGGTGCCGCTGTACAGCTGGTCGGCGGTGCGCCCGTGCAGGGTGATGGCCGCGGCGCCCTCGTCCTGGGCGATCCGCCCGGCGTCGAGGTAGGTGACGTGGTCGGCGTCGATGCCGATCCGCGTCTTGACGGTGATCGGCACGTCGCGGGCGGCGGCGACGGCGGCCCGCACGATGTCGCGGAAGAGGACCCGCCGCCACGGCAGCGCCGATCCCCCGCCCTTGCGGGTCACCTTGGGCACCGGGCACCCGAAGTTCAGGTCGACGTGCGCCGGCCGGGTGCCGGCGACGCCCTCGTCGACCAGCATCTCCACGGCCCGCCCGACGGTGGCCGGGTCGACGCCGTAGAGCTGGACGGAGAACGCGTCCTTCTCGTCGGGGGTGGCCCGCACCATCTGCAGCGTCTTCTCGCTGCGCTCCACCAGCGCCCGCGTGGTGATCATCTCGCAGACGTAGAGCCCGGCCCCGAACTCCCGGCACAGCGTGCGGAACGCGGGGTTGGTGATGCCGGCCATCGGGGCGAGGACGACGGCGGGGTCGACGGTCAGCTCTCCGAGCCGCAGCGGAGCGGGGCCCGTCCCGGTGGACGGACCCCGCTCCAGCACGCTGCTGCTCACTCTGCCCAGGGTAGGCGGCGACGTGGATCACCCCGCGAACCGGACTTCCCGCGCCGGGAGTCCGGGAGGAGCGCCGTCAGTCTCCGCGGATGACGACGGACTGCTCAGCAGACGGGGAGGCGGGTCTTCAGGTAGGTCTCGACCTGGTCCAGGCCGATCCGCTCCTGGCTCATCGAGTCGCGCTCCCGCACGGTGACCGCGTCATCGGTGAGCGTGTCGAAGTCGACGGTGAGGCAGAACGGCGTCCCGATCTCGTCCTGCCGCCGGTAGCGGCGGCCGATGGCGCCGGCGTCGTCGAAGTCGACGTTCCAGCTCTGCCGCAGCGTGGCCGCCAGGTCCCGCGCCTTGGGCGAGAGGTCGGCGTTGCGCGACAGTGGCAGGACGGCGGCCTTCACCGGCGCCAGCCGCGGGTCCAGCCGCAGCACCGTGCGGGTGTCGACGCCGCCCTTGGCGTTGGGCGCCTCGTCCTCGGTGTAGGCCTCGACCAGGAACGCCATCAGCGAGCGGGTCAGCCCGGCGGCCGGCTCGATGACGTACGGCGTCCAGCGGGTGTTGCTGCCCTGGTCGAAGTAGGTGAGGTCGGCGCCGGAGTGCTCCGAGTGCGTCTTGAGGTCGAAGTCGGTGCGGTTGGCGATGCCCTCGAGCTCACCCCACTCCGAGCCCTGGAAGCCGAAGCGGTACTCGATGTCGACGGTGCGCGTCGAGTAGTGCGACAGCTTCTCCTTCGGGTGCTCGAAGTGCCGCAGGTTGTCCCGGGAGATGCCGAGGTCGGTGTACCAGCGGGTGCGCTCGTCGATCCAGTACTGGTGCCACTCCTCGTCGGTGCCGGGCTCGACGAAGAACTCCATCTCCATCTGCTCGAACTCGCGGGTCCGGAAGATGAAGTTGCCGGGGGTGATCTCGTTGCGGAACGACTTGCCGATCTGGCCGATGCCGAACGGCGGCTTCTTCCGCGCCGCGCCCATGACCTGGGCGAAGTTCACGAAGATGCCCTGCGCGGTCTCCGGGCGCAGGTAGTGCAGCCCGGACTCGTCCTCGACCGGGCCCAGGTACGTCTTGAGCATCATGTTGAAGTCGCGCGGCTCGGTCCACGCGCCCTTCGTGCCGCAGTTCGGGCAGCTGATGTCGGCCAGGCCGTTCTCGGGCAGCCGGCCCTTGCGGGCCTCGAAGTCCTCCTCGAGGTGGTCGGCGCGGAACCGCTTGTGGCAGCTCTGGCACTCCGTCAGCGGGTCGGTGAAGACGCCGACGTGACCGGAGGCGACCCAGGTCTGGCGGGGCAGGATGACCGAGGAGTCCAGGCCGACGATGTCGTCCCGGCTCTGGACGACGGTCCGCCACCACTGCCGCTTGATGTTCTCCTTGAGCTCGACGCCCAGGGGGCCGTAGTCCCAGGCGGAGCGGGTGCCGCCGTAGATCTCCCCCGACGGGAACACGAAGCCCCGTCGCTTGCAGAGGTTGACCACCTTGTCGAGGCGGGCGGGGTCGTGCTTGGCGGTGCTCTCGCTCACGGCGGGGGGCTCCATCCGGCTGGCGGTCGGCGGTTGACCCGTCCACGGTAGTTGCGCCCCCGCGGAGCCCTTCGGTCAGCCGCCGGGTTCGTCCTCCGGCCCGGGGGCGAACAGCAGGGCCAGCGCCGCCCCGACCTCCGCGTGGCGGACCAGGAAGGCGCGTTCGTCGAGCCGCTTGCGCCGCAGCCAGCCGGTCACCTCGTCGTTGCACTTGCTGGCGTTGCAGGAACTGCACGCCGGCGCGATGTTGTCGAGGGTGTAGCGACCGCCGCGGGAGATCGGCAGGACGCAGTCGCGCTGCAGCGGCGTGCCGGTCGCACCGCAGTACGCGCAGCCACCCCAGGCCGCCTGGAGCGCCGTCCACTGCGCGGGGCTGAGGTCGTGCTCGACGCGCGCCATCCGGCGCTTCCGCTTGCGCGCGCTCCTCGCCCTGCGTGTCTGTCCGACCACGCGGGCAGCGTATGGCCGGCCGGCCGTCCGGCCGGCGTGACACCCGCGTCGTCCCGTTCAGTCGGTGAGGTAGGCGCCCGGCTCGTCGAGCGCGTGCACCCAGACCGGCGCTCCGGCGATCTTCACCTCGGCGGCCGAGAGCGCGCGGCGGTAGGCGCCGACGCCGTCCCAGCGGGTGACCAGCGCCCACAGCGCCGGGTCGTCCGCGGACCGGCCCAGCTCGCCGTCGCGGAAGCCCGGCCGCGCGGCGAGGGCGGCCAGCAGCGCCGCGACGTCGGTGGCCAGGGTGCCGGCGTCCTGCTCCGGCACGCGCAGGCGGGTCACCGCGAACACGGGGGCCTCCCCGTCCTCGCGCTCACGCGAAACCGCAGACGGTCAGTGCCTGGTCGACGCCGACGAGCACCTCGGCGGGGGTCCCGCCGGTCGTCGTGACGTCGAAGCTGACGACGTCCAGACCGCTGCCGGGGTCGTGGACGATGCCGGTGCTCTGCCCGCCGGAGATCGTCTCGCCGGCGAGGACGCGGTCGTAGAAGAACGCGGTCAGGTACTCCTCCGGCGTCTGCCCGGTGCCGGCCGAGGCCGAGACCGCCTCGTCCTGGAGCGTGGCGCAGGAGAGTGCGAAGACGGTGCCGACGTCGAACTCCAGGATGCCGTTCATGAACGTCACGGCGACGTCGCCCGAGCCGGGGTACCGCCCCTCGTCGGCACCGGCCTGCGACCGGGGCTCGACGGCCCCGCCGGTGCCGCCGCCGGGGTTCCCGGCCGGCGGCACGCTCGCCCCGCCGGGGATCGACGGGGGCGCGGCACCCTCGGTGTCCATCCCCGTCTCGATCGCGGGCGACGACGTGGACGCCGACGTGGAGCCGCCGGCGGTGCCGGCCCCCTCGTCGCCGCCGCCGAGCCGGACGAACAGCAGCACGCCGATCCCCGCGAGCACGACCACGAGCGCGGCCACCAGCCACGGCAGCGCGCCCCGCTTCTCCGGCGGCTGCCCGGACCCGCCGGGGCCCGGGCCGAAGGGGCCCGGGCCGAAGGGGCCGGAGGGGCCTCCGGGGCCGGGTTGCCCGTACGGGCCCGGCTGGCCGTACGTGCCCGGCTGCCCGTAGGGAGCGGGCGGCCCCGGCCGGCCGTAGGAACCTGGAGGCTGGCTCATGGTGCGTCTCGTCCGATCGTCTGCGGAGGCGCGAGGCGCCCGGAAGGACCCTGGCCGGGTCCGGAGCACGTGCAAGGTAGTGACGGGCGGGCCGGACGCCTACCGGTTCGGCCGCCGCGCGCGGTCACAGCTGCGTCACGAAGCGCGGCGGCCGGCACGCCCCGGACGCCGTCCGGCAGGCCGGCACCCGGCTGCGGCCGGGCCGCTGGTCGCCGGACCGATACGTCCCTAGACTCCGCCGACGTCCGCGCGGGCACCGGCAGCGACGAGCGCCTCCGCGGCGGCACACGGAGGGGCTCGGAGACGGTGGATCTGCAACAGTTCGGCGCCTATCGGATCGAGGCCCTGCTGGGTCGCGGCGGCATGGGCGAGGTCTACCGCGCGTTCGACACCGAGCACGACCGCGTGGTGGCGCTCAAGGTCCTCTCCGAGCACCTCGCCGCCGACGCGGGCTACCGCGAGCGGTTCCGCCGCGAGGCGCACCTGGCCGCCCGGCTGAACGAGCCGCACATCGTCCCCATTCACCGCTTCGGCGAGATCGACGGCCGGCTGTTCCTCGACATGCGCCTGGTGCCGGGCCGCGACGTCGCCGCCGTGCTGGCCGAGGAGGGGCCGATGGACCCCGCCCGCGCCGTGTCGGTGATCAGCCAGACCGCCCGGGCGCTGGACGCCGCGCACGCCGACGGCCTCGTGCACCGCGACGTCAAGCCGTCGAACATCCTGCTCAGCGGGCAGGGCGAGGACGAGTTCGTCCACCTCGTCGACTTCGGCATCGCCCGCTCCACGAACGACTCCTCCGGCCCCTCCCTGACCCGGACCGGCGCGGCGCTCGGCTCGTTCGACTACATGGCGCCCGAGCGCTTCCTGGAGCAGCCGATCGACCAGCGGGTCGACGTCTACGCGCTGGCCTGCGTGCTGTTCGAGTGCCTCACCGGCCGCCGGCCGTTCACCGGCGACGGCCTGGCCACGCTCATGTTCGCGCACCTCAACAACGAGCCCGAGGCGCCGTCCGCCGTCCGCCCCGGCCTCCCTCCGGCGCTGGACGCCGTGGTGCGGAAGGGCCTGGCGAAGGACCGCGATCAGCGGTACGGCAGCTGTGGCGAGCTCGCCGCCGCCGCCCGCGCCGCCCTCAAGGAGTCCGGGGTGACGCCGCAGCACGTGCCCTCCGCTCCCCCGACCTCGATCACCCCGATGCCGTTCACCCCGCAGACGATCGGCTTCTCCCACCCCGGTGGCTACGGCCCGCCGTCCGACCCCGGCGGCTACGGGCCGCCGTCCCATCCCGGTGGCTACGGGCCGCCGTCGGACCCCGGCGGGTACGGGCCGCCGTCCGACCCCGGTCCACGCACCGGCTTCCCAGCGCCCGGCTACCCGCCGCCCGCCGGTCCCGGCGGCTACCCGGTCCCCGGCTCGCCCGCCCCGGGCGGCCGCACGCCCAACCGGCTGCCGCTGATCCTGGGCGCGGTCGCCGTGGCCGTCGTCGCCGTGGTCGTCGGGATCATCGCGCTGGCCCGCGGTGGCGACGAGCCGACCACCCCGGCGAGCAGCGACACCTCCACGTCGTCCTCCGCGGCCTCCTCGACCTCGACCTCGGCGTCGACGACGCCGGCGACCGATCCGCAGGACGAGCTGCTGGCGATCCTGCCCGGCGGCTTCGACCCGGCCGCCTGCCGGCCCGACACCGCGGGGGACGGCGAGCTGGCGGGTCTCGGCTGCGGCCCGGCCACCGCGCAGCCCGGCCCGACCGACTCGGCCTTCTACCTGTACGAGGACGCCGCGAAGCTCGACGAGGTCTTCCTGGCCGACATGGAGCGCAACGGGGTGACCCGGCTCGGGCAGGACCAGAACTGCCCGGACACCCAGGGCTACCAGCCGTACACGATCAACCAGCAGGACGCGGGCCAGGTCGCCTGCTACGTCGACGCGGACAACAACTCGTTCCTGATCTGGACCCAGGACGAGTACGGCGCCGAGGGCATCGTGGTGATCGCGAACGGCGGTCCCGAGGGGCTGCGCACGCTGGTCACGTGGTGGCTGGAGAACGCCAACAGCGACTTCGGCTGACCGGGTTCTCCTCAGGCATAGGAACCAATACCCACGTCACGGGGGCGAGGACGTGGGTATTGCTTCCTATGCCTCGTCAGCCCGCACGGCGGCGGGCGCCCCTCACGAGCCCGCCGGTCAGGCAGGAGCGGCCAGGGCGGCGCGGGCCAGCGCGTCGATCCGCTCGGCCACCTGCAGCGCCGTCGCCGGGCGGGTGCCGACCGGCGCGAGGCACTGGCGCACGAGCGCCTCCTCCTCCGCCGTCATGCCCGGCTGGATCCGCGGCTCGGCGCTCATCACCGTGCGGATGGCCTGCAGCGGCTCGCTGTCGGGCAGCTCGCCGTAGAGGCCGTTCCCGGTCAGCGCGCGGTGCAGGGTCGCACCGAGGGCGAACACCTCGGTGGCGCGGGACGGCCGCTCCCCCCGCAGCAGCGCGGGGTCGAGGAACTCCACCGACGCGGCGCTGGCCATGCCGGTCAGCGTCACGCCCGGGGTGAGGAACCGGGCCAGGCCGAGGTCGGAGAGCTTGCCGCCGTCCTCGGTGAGCAGGATGTTGCCGGGCTTGACGTCGCCGTGGGTCAGCCCCGCCTCGTGCAGGGCGTGCAGCGCCGACGCGGCGTGCGCGACGGCCCGCAGCACCTCTCCGCGCCGCAGCGGGCGGGCCGGCGCGGCCAGCGAGCCCAGCGGGCAGTACTCCATCGCGTACAGGAAGCTGTCCTGCAGGACGGCGTCGTAGACCCGCACCAGGTACGGCGAGCTGACCTGCGCGAAGGCCCGCAGCTCACGGACGCCGCGCTCGTAGGCCTGCTCGCTGTGGGTACCGGTGAACACCTTGACCGCGACGTACTCGTCGGGCAGCCCGAGCCGCGCCGGCGGGCGGGCCAGGTAGAACCGGCCGTTGTTGCCCTCGCCGAGCACCCGGATCACCTGGTAGTCCGCGATGGTTGCGGGCGCCGCGCCCACCAGGCCGACGGCATCCATCCGAAGTCCTCCCGGAACGTGTCTACCCCGTGGCAGCCGCGGCGACCGGACGGCGGCGGCAGCGGCCCAGTCTGCCGGGGCGTGGCCGGACCCGGAAGGGCGTCCACGGCCGCGTCGTCGCACCCCCCGGGGGCCGTCGAGGCCACGATGGCCCCTCGGCGGGTCAGTGACCGCCGTGCGGGAACTCGAAGACGAACTGTCGGCTGCCCATCCGCACGGCCATGCCGGGCAGCAGGTGGATCGGCTGCCCCGGGACCAGCGACGACCACGCGGGGGCCCCGCGCGGCGCGACCAGCGTGCCGTTGGCCGAGCCGGTGTCGACCAGGACGACGTCCCAGCCCTCGAGCCGGATCTCGGCGTGCCGCCGGCTCACCCCGCCGGTCTGGTCGACCACCAGCAGCGGCCGCAACTGGCCGGAGCGCACCCGGTCGTCGATCTCCGGCTCGCGGCCGAGCAGGTAGTCGGCATCCAGGCTGACCGTGGCGCCGTTGTCGAACAGGAGCAGGCCCAGCGGCGGGCGGACGCCCTCGACGAGAACCCCGCTCTGCTGCACCACCCGGACGCCGCACAGGGCACAGAAGGGCAGGCGCGGGTCGTTGAGGTGCCCGTTCTCGCAGAGGAAGCCCTTCGCCCGGGGCCGGGTGTCCTCGGGTTCCCGTACCAGGGCGGCCGGTGGCTGCTCGGTCGAGACGATGGGCAGCGGCGGCCGCGGCGGCTCGGCCTCGGAGGGAGCCGACAGGGAGACCGCGCGCAGCGGCGGCGGCAGCGCCACCGGCGGCGGGACGACGACGTCCGGTCCGGACGCGGCGTGCGGCCCGCGGGCCTGTGCGGCGGGGCCCTGCTCGTGCGGCGCGGACGCGGCGAGGGACGCCGGCGGCACCGGCGGGACGCCCGTGCCCGCCACCGGCGGCATCGCCGTCCCGGCAGCCGCGGGGTCCGGACCGGCGGGCACCGCCGCCGGGGACGGGAGCCGGACGGAGGCCGGGTGCGACGGCGCGTCCGGCGCGGGCGAGGGTGCCGGGGTAAGCACCGCCGCGGCCCCGGGGACCGTGCCCGCCATCAGGTCGGCCAGCGGGTGGGGGGCCATCTCCAGCGGTGCCCCGGCGGTGAGCCGCAGCGGAGCGGGAGGCCAGTCCACCAGGCGGTCGAGGAACGCGGTGCCGTCGGGCAGCCGTTCGCCGTCCTGCGGGGTCAGCCGAAGGCCGAGGTCGGGCACCTCGGCCACGCCCCGGCCGGCCAGCCCGATGGCGAGACCGTCCTCGGTGGCCCCGGCCACCGCGAAGGAGGGCGGCTCGCTGTGGGACGCCAGCCAGCCGCGCAGCTCCTCGTGCAGCCGCCGTCCTGGCGCGCGGCTGCCGGCGGCCGAGACGCGCCGGCACAGGTCGACCAGCTCGCCGACCCGCCGGTCACCGACCGGAACCGCAGGCGGAGGAGCCACCGGCGCGGCAGCCCAGCCGCCCAGGCGGACGGCGGGTGCCGGTGTCGCCGTCGCCTCGACGGCGACCACGAGCACGATGCCCGGCACCCGGACGACGAGGTCCGTCCCCGGGGCGATCGCGACCCCGACCTGGTCGAACGGCGGCACGGTGGCTCCGCTCGAGACGCTCACCAGACCAGCCACCCCGCCGTCGATGCGCCGTCGGTCCACGGGTCGGTCGCGGGCGACTGCTCAGGGAGGTCCGCGGGTGGAGCGGGTCGCGGGTCCTGGGCGTGCGGAGACGCGATGGTGCAGTCGCTCACGGGGATGGTCCGTCCTAGTCCGGGAGCCGCCACTGTCGAGCGAGGGACCGCCCGTGTCAACGGACCCGACGACCGCCGGCCGGCCGCGCGTCAGGCTGTGCCCCCCGGCCTGACTCCGCGCCCCGGTCCGCGCCTCGCTGCGATGCTCCCGGGGCTGTCGTCAGGCTGTGCCCCCCGGCCTGACTCCGCGCCCCGGTCCGCGCCTCGCTCGTTCCTCGCTGCGATGCTCCCGGGGCTGTGGTCAGGCTGTGCCGAAGCGGCGCTGCCGCGACGCATACTCCTCGCACGCGGCCCACAGGTGCCGCCGGTCGAAGTCCGGCCAGAGCGTGTCGAGGAAGACGAACTCGGCGTACGCCGACTGCCACAGCAGGAAGTTGCTGGTGCGGTTCTCCCCGGAGCTGCGGACGAACAGGTCGACGTCGGGCATGTCCGGCTCGTCGAGGAACCGGGCGACGGTCTCCTCGGTGACCTTGTCCGGCTTGAGCCGGCCGGCGGCCACCTCGCGGGCGATCGCGGCGGCGGCGTCGGCGATCTCGGCCCGCCCCCCGTAGTTGACGCACATGGTGAGCGTCAGGACGTCGTTGTCGCGGGTGAGCTCCTCGGCGACCTCGAGCTCCTTGATGACGCTGCGCCACAGCCGCGGACGGCGGCCGGCCCAGCGCACCCGCACGCCCAGCTCGTGCATCTCGTCCCGGCGCCGGCGGATGACGTCGCGGTTGAAGCCCATGAGGAAGCGGACCTCCTCCGGGCTGCGCCGCCAGTTCTCCGTGGAGAAGGCGTAGGCGCTGATCGCCGAGATGCCCAGCTCGATGGCGCCCTCGACGCAGTCGAACAGCGAGGACTCCCCCGCCTCGTGCCCGGCGGTGCGGGGCAGTCCGCGCTGCTTGGCCCACCGCCCGTTACCGTCCATCACGATCGCCACGTGGCCGGGGACCTTGTCGGCCGGGATCGCCGGCGGCCGCGCACCGGAGGGGTGCGGGTCGGGCGCCTTCACCTCACGCCTCACTCAGCAGGCCCGCTTCCCGGCGCGGGGCCGACGGATCGGAACGGTCGACCAGCGGCAGCGAGCGCAGCCCGCGCTCGAGGTGCCACTGCAGCAACGCGGCGACCAGGCCGCTGCCCTCCCGGCGGTTGACCCCCTGGCTGGCCTCGGCGGTCGCCCAGTCGCCGGTCAGCAGCGCGTCGAGCAGCTCGATGGTGACCGGATTGGGCATCGCCGACCCGGCCGGGCGGCAGGGCGGGCACACCGTGCCGCCGGCCGGCACGGAGAAGTGCCGGTGCGGGCCCTCCTCGCCGCAGCGGGCGCACCCGGCCAGCGCCGGTTCCCAGCCGGCCACCGACATGGCCCGCAGCAGGAAGGCGTCGAGCACCAGGCCGGCCGGGTGGGTCCGCTCGGCCAGTGAGCGCAGCGCCCCGATGACGAGGAGGAACAGCCGCAGCGAGGGCTCCTTCTCCTCGGCGGTGAGCCGGTCGGCGGTCTCGAGCACGGCGGTGCCGGCGGTGTAGGCCGGGTAGTCGCCGGCGATCGGCTGGCCGTAGGCGCGGATGGACTCCGCCTGGTTGACGATGTCGAGGTTGCGGCCCGTGTAGAACTGCAGGTCGACGTGGCTGAAGGGTTCCAGCCGGGCGCCGAACTTGCTCTTGGTGCGGCGGACGCCCTTCGCGACGGCGCGCACCTTGCCGTGCCGCCGGGTCAGCACCGTGACGATCCGGTCGGCCTCGCCCAGCTTCTGGGTCCGCAGCACGACCCCCTCGTCGCGGTAGAGCGACTTCGGTGTGGTGCTCATCAGTAGCCCAGCCGGTTCAGCTTCTTGGGGTCGTCCTGCCACTCGCCCAGCACCGTGACGTGCAGGTCGAGGTGCACCCGGGCGCCGAGCAGCGTCTCCATCCCCTGGCGCGCCTCGGTGCCGATGGCCTTGATGATCTCCCCGCCGCGGCCCAGCAGCATCGGCTTCTGGCTCGGGCGCTCGCAGTGCAGCAGCGCGTGCACCGCGACCAGCTCGCCGCCGGCCCGCTTGGGGTCGGGGCTGCGGGTCATCTCCTCGATGGTGACGGCGAGGGAGTGCGGCACCTCCTGGCGCACCTTCTCCAGGGCGGCCTCGCGCACCAGCTCGGCGATCTGCCGCTCGACGTCCTCGTCGGTGGTCTGCTCCTCCGGGTACAGCGGCGGCCCCTCGGGCAGCAGGCCGACCAGGAGGTCCTCCAGCAGCTCGACCTGGTCGCCGGCCACGGCGCTGACCGGGACGACCTCGGCCGCCTCCACCAGCTGGCTGGCGGCCACGAGTTGCTCGGCGACCTGCTTCTTCGACGCGGCGTCGGTCTTGGTCACGACCACGACGACCGGCACCCGCACCTCGCGCAGCTGCCGGGCGATGAACCGGTCGCCGGTGCCGACGGGCTGGTCGGCGGGCACGCAGAAGACGACGACGTCGACCTCGGACAGCGTGTCGCGGACGACGTCGTTGAGCCGGCGGCCGAGCAGGCTCTTGGGCTTGTGCAGGCCGGGGGTGTCGACGAGCACCAGCTGACCGCCGGGCCGGTGGACGACGCCGCGGATGGCGTGCCGCGTGGTCTGCGGGCGGTTGCTGACGATGCCGACCTTCTCGCCGACCAGCGCGTTGGTGAGCGTGGTCTTGCCGGCGTTGGGGCGGCCCACCAGACAGGCGAAGCCGCTGCGGTACGGCTGGTCCGGCGAGGTCACCGCACCAGTCTCCCACCGCCGTCCGACACCCCCGGTGCGCCACCGGGTGAGCTCCCGGACATTCCGCGCCGGGAGTCCGGGGCGGGTCCCGGACTCCCGGCGCGGGGAGTCCGGAGGAGGCCGCCTGGGAGGATCGGGACGTGGCTGGGCGGAGACGGCGGGAGCAGGACGAGCCCCTGGCGGTACGGGTGCTGCGGGAGCAGGAGCGGCACACCACGCAGGTCGGGGCCTACGGCTTCTTCCCCCGCCGCGGCCCGCGGCGCTCGGCGACGGTGACGCCGGCACCGCTGCGCTACTGGCAGTTCAACCCCGCGCGCCCGTGGCTCGTGCTCACCGCGCTGCTCTGCGTCGCGGCCTGGCTGGGCCTGTTCGCCTGGCAGCGCGGCACCGCCGGACTGGTGGACGAGCTGCCGCTGGCGGTGCTGCTCGGCGTGGCCGTGCTGGTGCTGTCGACCGCGCGCACGACCGTGTCCGACGCCGGGCTCTCCTTCGACATCGCCGGGCTGCGGCGGACGTCGACGCTGCACGTGGTCGCCCGCAGCCTGGTCCGCGAGGTGCGCCGGGGGAACCCGCCGGACGGGTGGCCCCGGGCGAGGTCGCGCGGTGGCTGGTGGCCGGGTCGCACGCGGGTCGCCGTCCGGCACCTGGCCGCCGACGGCGACGGCGAGCGGGCCTTCACCGTCTGGGTGCGCGACCCGGAGGCGTTCGCCGAGGCCCTCGGACGGCCGACCGCCGGGGACCGGCACTAGCCTCCTCCGCCGTGGAGCCCCTCGATCAGTACCTGGCGGGCGTGGACGCCGCCGCGGCGGAGACGCTCCGCGAGCTCGACGCCGCCGTCCGGGCCGCGGCTCCCGAGCTGGAGCTCGCCATCAAGTACCGGATGCCGGTCTACGCGCTGGACGCCCGCTGGCGGCAGTGGGTGGTCGCCCTGAGCGTCACCAAGGACGCCGTCAACCTGCGCTTCCTGTGGGGGGTGCTCCTCGACGACCCGCTGGGCGTGCTGCGGCCCGGGTCGTCCACGCTCACCACCTGGGACTTCCCGCGCGGGGCCGCCGTCGACGCGGCGGCCGTGGGCGACTACGTGCGGAACGCGCTGGCCACCCGCGAGCACTTCCTGGCCCACGCCGAGGAGATCAGCGAGCAGGCGAGAGCCCGGGCCCGCGGCCGTTGACTCAGGCGCTGGTGCGCACCGCGCCGTCCGGGCCGGCGAGGAACACCGGGGCGGACGGCGTGAGGTCGCGGACCGCGGCCAGCCCGGCCTCCTCGACCGCGTCGGCGGCGGAGACGATCGCGGCGGCCTCCAGCCCCTCGACGCCGCTGGAGACGGCGGCGGCGACCGCGGCCTGCAGCGCCGACAGCGTCAGCGACGGCAGGGCGACCGACGCGGCGACGTAGGTGCGCCCGTCGGTGTCGCGCACGGCGGCGCCCTCCGGTGCGCCGGTGCGGCCGCGGGCGGAGCGGGCGAGGGTGACGAGCTTGGCGTCCTCGGGCTGGAGTTCAGACACGGCCGGTCAGCTTTCCACGGCCGCGGGCACGTCCGCTCGGGTGGCCCCCGGCTCCTCGTCGTCCTCGGCCACCGGCTCCGGCACCCGGCAGACCAGGATGGTGTCGATCCGGTTGCGCCGCCCGCCGGTGCTCTCCGCGACCAGCCGCAGACCGGCGACCTCGGCGACCGAGCCCTCGATCGGGACCAGGCCGAGCTCGCGGGCCAGCAGGCCGCCGACGGTCTCCACGTCGTCGTCCTCCGGCAGCTCGACGTCGAACAGCTCGGCGAGGTCCTCCACCGGCAACCGGGCGGTGATCCGCACCGAGCCGTCGGCCAGCCGCTCGACCGGGGGCCGCTGGAACGCGTCGTGCTCGTCGGCGATCTCGCCGACGATCTCCTCGAGGATGTCCTCGATGGTCACCAGCCCCGCGAAGCCGCCGTACTCGTCGACGACGATCGCGATGTGGATGCGCTGCGCCTGCATGTCGCGCAGCAGCTCGTCGACCGGCTTGGACTCCGGCACGAACGTCGGCGGCCGCATGAGCTCCTCGACCCGCAGCCCGTTCTTCGGGTCGTGCACGCCCTGGGTCCGGCGGATGAGGTCCTTGAGGTAGACGACGCCGACGACGTCGTCGACGTTCTCCCCGATGACCGGCAGCCGGCTGAACCCGCTGCGCATCGCCAGCGCGAGGGCCTGCCGCACGGTCTTGGTGCGCTCGATCCACACGACGTCGGTGCGCGGCACCATCACCTCGCGGGCGATCGTGTCGCCGAGCTCGAACACCGAGTGGATCATGTTGCGCTCGCCGGACTCGACGACGCCGCGCTCCTCGGCCATGTCGACCAGCTCGCGCAGCTCCACCTCGGAGGAGAACGGCCCGTCGCGGTAGCCACGGCCGGGGGTCAGCGCGTTGCCGACCAGGATCAGCAGCGTCGCCACCGGCCCGAGCACCCGGCCGAGCAGCCGCACCAGGCCGGCCGTGGCCAGCGCGAACCCGTAGGCGTGCTGGCGGCCGAGCGTGCGCGGGCCGACGCCGACGAGCACATAGCTGACGACGGTCATGACGCCGGCCGTGGCGAGCACGGTCTGCCAGCCACCGCCCCACAGCCGGTACACGACGACGGCGCCCATGACCGCGGCGACCATCTCGCAGGCGATCCGCAGCAGGAGGAGCAGCGACACGTGCCGCGCCCGCTCGGCCACGACGTCGACGAGGACGGCGGACCGCTTGACGCCGTCGCGCCGCATCTCCTCCACCCGGGCCATGGAGACGCGCTGGAGGGCGGCGTCCATCGCACCGAAGACGCCGGCGAGGGGGATGAGGCAGACGGCGATCACCAGGAGGGTGATCTCGCCGGAGGTCATCGCTGCCCCGGCCCCCGCTCGACGGCCTCACCGGTCATCGGTGCCCGCGGTGCGGAGCGCCAGCCGTCCAGCAGCTTGGACTGCAGGCCGAACATCTCCTTCTCCTCCTCGGGCTCCATGTGGTCGTAGCCCAGGATGTGCAGCACGCCGTGCGTGGCCAGCAGGATCAGCTCGTCGTCCATCGTGTGGCCGGCGGCGCGGGCCTGGCGGATGGCGACCGACGGGCAGAGGACGACGTCGCCGAGCAGGGCCGGCCCCGGGTCCGGCTCGTCGGGACGGCCGGTGTCCAGCTCGTCCATGGGGAAGGCGAGGACGTCGGTCGGCCCCTTCTCCCCCATCCAGCGTTCGTGCAGCGTGCTCATGTAGTCCGGGTCGACGCACAGCACCGACAGCTCGGCCATCGGGTTGACGCCCAGCTCGGCGAGCACGTAGGTGCAGATCGCGGCGAGCGAGGACTCGTCGACGGCGATCTCGGACTCGTTGGCCACCTCGACCGGCATGCCGTTCAGCCCCCCTGGCGCCGCGGCCGCTGCCCGCGCACCGGCGGCGGCGCGGCCGGCCGGCTCTGCTGCTGGGTGGCGTCCCAGCGTTCGTAGGCGTCGACGATGTCGCCGACCAGCCGGTGCCGGACGACGTCGGCGCTGGTCAGGTTGGCGAAGTGGACGTCCTCGATGCCGTCGAGGATCTCGCGGACGATCCTCAGCCCGCTCTGCGCGCCGCCGGGGAGGTCCACCTGGGTGATGTCACCGGTGACGACGATCTTGGAGCCGAAGCCGAGCCGGGTGAGGAACATCTTCATCTGCTCGGCAGTGGTGTTCTGCGCCTCGTCGAGAATGACGAATGCATCATTGAGCGTGCGACCACGCATATACGCCAATGGCGCGACTTCAATTGTCCCGGACTGCATCAACCGCGGGATGGACTCCGGGTCGACCATGTCGTGCAGCGCGTCGTACAGCGGCCGCAGGTAGGGGTCGATCTTCTCCGACAGTGTGCCGGGCAGGTAGCCCAGCCGCTCGCCGGCCTCCACCGCGGGGCGGGTGAGGATGATCCGGTTGACCTGCTTGGTCTGCAGCGCCTGCACGGCCTTCGCCATCGCCAGGTAGGTCTTGCCGGTGCCGGCCGGCCCGATGCCGAAGACGATCGTGTGCTCGTCGATCGCGTCGACGTACCGCTTCTGGTTCAGCGTCTTGGGCCGGATCGTGCGCCCGCGACGGCTGAGGATGTCGAGGCTGAGCACCTCGGCCGGCCGCTCGGAGCCGCCGGCGCGGAGCATGCCGATGACCCGGCGCACCGAGTCCGGCCGCAGCGCCTGGCCGGTGCCGAGCAGCGCGATGAGCTCGTCGAACACCGCGACGGCGAAGGCGTTGTCGGCCGGCTGCCCGGTCACGGCGATCTCGTTGCCGCGCACGTGGACGTCGGTGTCGACCTCGTTCTCCACCAGGCGGAGCAGCTCGTCGCCCGAGCCGAGGAGGGCGACCATGGAGACGTCGTCGGGGACGGTGATGGTGGTCCGGACCGGGGCGGGGACGGGACGCCCCATGCCGGCGGTGGACGGGGCGGGCGAGCCGAGGTGGCCGTCCGCCGCGGCGGCCTGTGCGGAGGCCTCACGCGACGTGGGGGCGCCCGGCACAGGGACGTTCGGGGAGGAGTCGGGCAAGAACCCTCGACCCTGCCTTCCTGCTGGGGATTTGGCGGACCCCGTCGAGTCTACCCGCGCCGCACCCCGCGAACCGCCGTCCGAGGCGCAGGTCACCCGCCCGGGCCGGGCCCGGAGGGGCAGAAATGGCCATTTCTGCCCCCTCCGGGCACGTCAGCCGGGGGGCCAGTTCAGGTGCCGGCCGCCCAGGAGGTGCAGGTGCACGTGGTGCACCGTCTGCCCGGCCTGCGGGCCGGTGTTGGTCACCACCCGGTAACCGGGCTCGACGCCGTCCTCGCCGACCAGGCCCTCCTGGACGGCGACCGCCTGCGCCGCCCCGACCACCGCGCCGAGGAGCCCTGGGTCGGCGGCGGCCAGCGCGGCCACGGTCGGGTGGTGCTCCTTCGGGATCACCAGGACGTGCGTCGGGGCCTGGGGGTTGATGTCCCGGAACGCGAACACGCGGTCGGTCTCGTGGACGACGTCGGCGGGGATCTCACCGGCGACCATGCGGCAGAACAGGCAGTCGGACACGGCACCGACCCTAATCGGCCCGCCGACCCTGATCGGCCGGACCGCTCCGCCGCCCCGAGGTGCCGTCGACCCCGAGATAGGCCTCCACGATCCGCTCGTCGGCGAGCAGCTCCGCGGCCGGGCCGGAGTGGACGATCTCACCGCTCTGCAACACGTAACCGTGGTCGGCCACCCGCAGGGCCCGGCGGGCGTTCTGTTCGACCAGCACGACCGTGGTGCCCGACGCGCGGATCTCCCCGATGACGCGGAACACCTCGTCGACGATCCGCGGAGCGAGGCCCATCGACGGCTCGTCCATCAGCATGACGGTCGGGGCGGCCACGAGTGCGCGGGCGATGGCGAGCATCTGCTGCTCACCGCCGGAGAGCGCCCCGGCCGGCAGCGCCCGGCGCTCGGCCAGCACCGGGAACCGGTCGTAGACGGCGTCGATGGCGCGCTGGGACGCGCCGCCGGTGTGCCACGCACCCATCTGGAGGTTCTCCTCGATGGTGAGGGTGGCCAGGATCTGCCGCCCCTCGGGCACCTGGACGACGCCGCGGCCCACCAGCTTGTGCGCCGGGGTGCGGGTGATGTCCCGACCCTCGAAGGTGATCCGGCCGCCCGCCGGGCGCAGCATCCCGGAGACGGCGTTGATCACCGAGGACTTGCCGGCACCGTTCGCCCCGACCAGCGTCACGAGGGATCCCGGGTCGGCCCGGAAGGACACGCCGCGGACGGCCTCGACCCGTCCGTAGCTCACCCGGAGGTCGTCCACCGAGAGGATCGGATCGCTCACGGCGCGTTCCTCGGGGTGGTGTCCGGCGGGTCGAGCGTGCCGGCCGCGCCCGGTCGCACGTTGGTGACCGCCCCGGCCGCCGTCCCGTCGGTGCCGCCCCCGGTCGGGTCGGGCAGGGTCCCCTCGGCGATCGACCCGGTGACCGGCTCGTCGTGCTCGGTCCCGAGGTAGGCCTCGATGACGGCCGGGTCCGCGGCGATCTGCTGCGGTGAGCCGCTGGCGATGACCTCGCCGAAGTCGAGCACCACCACCCGGGTGCAGGTCTCCAGGACCATGCCGACGTTGTGCTCGATGAAGAGGATGGTCAGCCCCTCCTCGGCCAGCGACCGGATCAGCGCCGACAGCCTCGCCGCCTCGACGTGGTTCATGCCGGCGGCCGGCTCGTCGAGGATCAGCAGCGACGGGTCCGAGGCGAGGGCCCGGGCGATCTCCAGCCGGCGCTGGTCACCGTAGGACAGGGCCGACGCCCGGGACCCCGCCAGGTCGGCCAGCCCGACCCGCTGCAGGCACCGGGCCGCGTGCTGGAGCGCGGCCCGCTCGTCGCGGCGGGCCGAGGGCAGCCACAGCAACCGGCGCAGGAAGGTCGGGCGGCTGACGAGGTGGGCTCCCACCAGGACGTTCTCCATCGCCGAGAGGCGGTTGAACAGCTTGGAGTGCTGGAAGGTGCGACTCACCCCGGCCCCCGCCAGCTTGTGCACGGGCGTGCGCCCCAGTGGTGCGCCCAGCACCGCGCCGCGGCCCGAACTCGGCGGCACCAGCCCGCTGATCATGTTCACCAGGGTCGTCTTCCCGGCCCCGTTGGGACCGATCAGGCCGAGGACCTCGCCGCCGCGGACCTCGAGGTCGACGTCCCTGACGGCATGGACCCCGCCGTACTCCTTGCCCAGGCCGGTGACGCTGACCACCGTGTCGCCCGCGGCCGGGTGGCGTCGCGCGGTGAGGTGCGGCCCGCCGTCGGCTCCCTGGCCCCGCGACGCCGGCATGCGGGTGCGCCGGGGGATGAGGCTGGCCAGGCCACCCGGCAGGAAGAGGATCACCACGAGCAGCAGGAGCCCGGCCAGGAACGGCCGGATCCAGCCGGCCTCCACACCGACGGCGCGCTGGACCTCCGGGACCACGGTCTGGAAGCCGCTGCCCAGCAGCGGGCCGAGGAACATCGTCGAGCCGCCGACCACCGCGGTGACCAGGCCGTCGACGGCGGCGGTGAAGTCGAAGTCACCCGGCGCGATGAGCCGCACGTAATAAGCGAACAGGACGCCGTACAGGCCGGCGACCGCACCGGCGGTGACGAACGCGGTGAGCCGGTGGCGTCCCACGTCGATGCCCATCGACCGGGCGGCCAGCTCGTCCTCCCGGATCGCCTCGAGGGCCCGGCCGTAGCGGGAGCGCCCCATCCGCCAGAACCAGTAGGCGACGAGGGCGAGCGCCGCCCACGCCGTCCCCACGGTGAGGATCCGGGGCACGGCCAGCCCCTGGGCACCCCCGGTCCACTCCTGGTTGAGGAGCACGACGCGCACCGCCTCGGCGAACCCGAGGGTGGCGATGGCGAGGAAGACCCCCCGCAGGTGCATCGTCGGCAGGCCCAGGACGACCGCAGCGATTGCGCCGACGGCCATGCCGATCAGGACGGCGACCAGCAGGGCCGGCAACTCGCCCACCCGCTCCCTGTCCGGGGCGAGGCCGGCCGCGGTGAACGCGGCCAGGGAGGCGAACCCGGCCTGGCCCAGGCTCAGCTGACCGGCGATGAGGACGGCGTAGAACGAGTAGGCGAAGATCGCGCCCAGGGCGATGAACGTCAGCGTCGTGGCGTACTCGAGCAGCATCAGACCTCCCGGACCTTCCGGGCACCGAGCAGGCCCTGCGGGCGCACGAGCAGGATGACGAACAACAGCCCGAAGGCGATCACGTCGCGCCAGGACGACCCGATGTACTGCACGGCGAAGACCTCGGCCAGCCCGAGCACCAGCCCGCCGATCATCGCCCCGGGCAGGGACCCCATCCCGCCGACGATGATCACCGCCAGGCCCTTGAGCTCGATCGCCGAGCCCATGCCCAGCTGGGCGGTGTTCACGTTGATGGCGAACAGCACGCCGGCGACCGCGCCGAGGGCGGAGGAGATCGCGAAGGTGACGGCGGTGATCCGGTCGACGTTCACACCCAGCACGCGGGCCGCCGTCGGGTTCTCCGCGACGGCTCGCATGCCGCGTCCGAGCCGGGACCGGGTGACCAGGAAGGTCAGGCCGACCATCAGGGCCAGGGAGACGCCCAGGATCACGACCTGCACCAGCGTGACCTGGGCCCCGGCCACCTCGAGTCGGGTGTCGGGGAACGACCCCGCCGGGAAGCGCCGGGTGTCGGGCCCGTACCGCCACTGCAGGAGGGCGATGAGCATCCCGGCCAGGGCGATGGAGGAGATCAGCCCGGCGAAGTGGGCGTCGGCCCGGCCCTTGAGCGGCCGGAACGCCAGCCGCTCGATGACCAGACCGAGGACCGCGCCGAAGACGAACACGATCGGCAGGGCCGCCCACAGGGACAGCCCGGCCCGCTCGACGAGCTCGATCCCCACGAACGCCGAGGCGGCGAACACCGCGGGGTGCGCCAGGTTCAGCCGGTCCAGGATGCCGAAGACCAGGGTGAACCCGATGGCGAACAGCGCGTAGATCGAGCCGATGAAGATGCCGTTGACCAGCTGTTGCACAGGGGTCCCCCACTCGTCGCCGGGCGACCGGATCACTCCAGGACGGCGAACTGGCCGTTCTGGACGACCTGCACGACGGCCGGGTGGACGGCGTCACGGTTCTCGTCGATGGAGAAGTCCCCGAGGACGGTCGGGACGTTCTCCAGCTGGCCGAGCGCCTCCTTGAGGCTCTCCCGGTCGGCGGCGCAGGTGGCGCGGACCGCGGTGTCGACGAGCATCAACCCGGCGTAGGCCTGGGCGGCGAACTGGTCGGGCTGGGTACCGAACTCCGCCTCGAAGTCCTGGAGGAAGGCGGTGTTCTCCGGGTTGTCGGAGGACGAGTTCCACGCGGCGCCCACGACGACGCCCTCGGCAGCGGCACCGGCGTCGGCCATCAGCTGGGGGTTGTTGAACCCGTTGCCACCGATGATCGGGACGTCGATGCCGAGCTCGCGGGCCTGGGTCACCAACGGGATCGCCGCCTCGATCAGCGCCGAGACGACCAGCGCGTCCGGGGTGCTCTGCTGCGCCTGGGTCAGCAGCGCGCGGAAGTCGGTGTCGGCCTTGGAGAAGGTCAGGGTCTCGCTCACCTCGACGCCCTCCTCCTCCAGCGCGGCCGCGAAGGCGTCGTAGCCGGACTCGGTGAACGCGTCGTCGTTGCTGTACAGGACGACCACCTGGGAGAGGCCGAACCGCTCGGTCGCCTCGGCGATGGTCTGCGGGATGACCGCCTGCTCGGTCAGCGAGTTCCGGAAGATGTAGTCCCCGATGTCGGTGACGCCGGCGGCGGTGTTGGAGATGCCGAGCACCGGCACGCCGGCCTCCTGCGCGATGGGGTCGGCCTGCAGGGCCGCGTTGGACAGGGTGGGACCGATGATCAGGCTGACGTCCTGCGAGACGAACTGGTCGAAGAGCGTGATGCCCTGCCGTGGGTCGGTCTGGTCGTCCTCGATCACGAGGTCGTAGGTGACGCCACCCTTCTCGGCCAGCTGCGCGGCGGCCAGCTCCAGCCCGCGCTGCTGGGACTCGCCGTAGCTGGCGGCGGCGCCGGTGAGGCTCAGCACCGCCCCGATCGGCACCTCGCCGTCGATGGTGCAGGAGTCGCCGGTGCCCTCACCGGTCAGGTTCCCCGAGGCGGCCGAGCCGCCGCCGTCCGCGTCGTCCGAGGCGCAGGAGGCGAGGACGACGACCGCGGCGGTGGCCGCGGCCACGGTGCTGAGCTGAACGCGCATGTCTCTCCTGTCGTCGCGGCGGCGGCGCCGGAGACGACGGGCCACCTGGCGGACGCGGCTGGAGCAGCGGGCCGCCGTCCGCCCCACGGCGGTCGCCCTGCGGCCGGACCAGGGCTCCCCGGCCGGTCGCAGGCGTCAGTTGAGCACATGTGCGGCCGTCCCGGGCAGGGCCGCAGAGCCGTTTCCCAGACCGTTACCGGACGGGCGGACCGAGATGCTGTGGCCTCGGCCCGGCCGTGACCTGCGGCGTGGGTCAGGATGAGGACGACCGTCCCCGTCTCCCCCGGAGGTGTCACGTGCCCGTTCCCCGCCCCCGCTCGAGGACGTAGTGAGCACCCGTCGCGTCGCCCGGTCGGGTGTCCTCGAGTCCCAGTCCCTCCTCCCCCCGCTGTCCCGCCGCACCCTGCTCGCCGGTGCGGGCGCCGCCCTCGCCGCGGCGGTCACCGGCTGCGGCCGCTCCTCCCCGCTCTCGCAGGCCGCCTCCGGCCCGACCGGCTCGTCGGGCCCGCTGAGCATCGGCGCCATCCCCGACCAGGACCCCGAGGTCCTCCAGCGCCTGTACGGCACCGTCGCCGACTCGATGGCGGCCGCGCTGGACCTCGACGTCGAGTACCGCCCGGTCACCGACTACGGCGCCGCCGTCTCGCTGTTCCGCACCGGCGACCTCGACCTCGTCTGGTTCGGCGGGCTCACCGGCGTCCAGGCACGGCTGCAGACCCCCGGCGCCGAGCCGATCGCCCAGCGCGACATCGACGAGCGGTTCACCTCGGTGTTCGTGGTCAACGCCGACACCGGTCTGGCGCCGTCGGACGACCTCACCGCGCTGGCGCCGCTGCGCTTCACCTACGGCAGCGAGACCTCCACCTCCGGCCGGCTGATGCCCGCCTACTTCCTGCGCGAGGCCGGCGTCGACCCGCACGGGTTCCCGGGCGGGCCCGGCTTCTCCGGCTCGCACGACGCCACGCTGGCCCTGGTGGCGTCGGGCAGCTACCAGGCCGGCGTGCTGAACAGGCAGGTCTGGACCTCGCGGTCGGAGGAGGGCGCGGCCGACCCGGCCGTCGTCCTCTACACCGAGACAGCGCCCTACCACGACTACCACTGGCTGCTCGGCCCGCGCTCCGCCGAGCGGCTCGGCGTCGACGACCTCGGCGACCGGCTGCTCGACCACTTCACCGGCCTGGCGGCCGACGACCCGGCCGACGCCGAGGTGCTCGAGCTGTTCGGGGCGGGGGCGTTCGTGCCCACCGAGGCGTCCAACTACGACCAGATCGAGGAGATCGGCCGCGACCTGGGGCTGGTCAGCTGACCGCCGTCCTGCGGCTGGACGGCGTCGCGGTCCGGTTCGACAGGACGACGGCGCTGGCCGGGGTCGACCTCACCGTCGGCCCCGGCGAGCGCGTCGCCCTCGTCGGCGCCTCGGGCGCGGGCAAGTCGACGCTGATCGGCCTGGCCAACGGCTCGGTGACGCCGACCGCGGGAACGGTGCGGGTGCTGGGTGCCGACCCGGCCGCCCTGTCCGGGCGCGCGCTGCGCCGGCTGCGCTCCCGCGTGGGCACGGTGCACCAGCACCTGGAGCTGGTCGGCCAGCTGCGCGTGGTGCACAACGTCAACGCCGGCCGGCTGGCGGAGTGGTCGGCGGGCCGGGCGGCGTGGTCGCTGCTGCGGCCGCAGGGGGTGCCCGAGGCGCTCGCCGCGCTGGACCGCGTGGACCTCGCCGACCGGGTGTTCGACCGCACCGAGCGGCTCTCCGGTGGTCAGCGCCAGCGGGTGGCCATCGCCCGGCTGCTCGTGCAGCGACCCGACCTGGTGCTCGCCGACGAGCCGGCGTCCGCGCTGGACCCGGT
This sequence comes from Geodermatophilus sp. CPCC 205761, assembly GCF_051383655.1. Lineage (NCBI taxonomy): Bacteria > Bacillati > Actinomycetota > Actinomycetes > Geodermatophilales > Geodermatophilaceae > Geodermatophilus > Geodermatophilus sp. CPCC 205761. Next base: position 11,860 of record NZ_JALPKQ010000009.1, on the reverse strand, counting down.
CCTCGCCGACCGCGCGCTCGCGCTGCTCGCTGAGCTCGCCCGGGAGCGCGGCGGTGCGCTGGTCGCCGCGCTGCACGACCCCGGCCTGGTACGGCGGCACTGCGATCGGGTGGTCGGCCTGGCCGGCGGGCGGGTGGTGCTGGACCGCCCGGTCGCGGCGCTGTCGCCCGCCGACCTGGCCGGGTTCTACGGGGCGCCGGCATGACCGCCGTGCTGACCCGGCCGGTGGCGCCGGCCGCGCCGCCGCTGCGCCGCGACCGGCGGCGGTGGGCGTGGGGGCTGGGCGCGGTGGCGCTGCTGGGGTGGTCGCTGGCCGGGTCCGGCCTGTTCGCGGGCGAGGTGGTCAACGCCGGCGGGACGGCGCAGTTCGGCCGGTTCGCCGCGGGCGCGCTCTCCCCCGCGCTGGACGGCGAGTTCCTCGGCGTCCTCGCCGGGTCGGCGCTGGTCACCGTCGCCTACGCCGCGCTGGGGACGGCGCTCGCGCTGGTGCTCGGCGCCGCCGGTGCGGTGCTCGTCTCGCGCACCACGTGGGGACGGCGCCGGCTCGGCTGGCACTCCGCGCGGGCGTCTCTCGCCGTCCCCCGCGGACTGCACGAGGCGGTGTGGGGCCTGCTCCTGGTCAACGTGCTGGGACTGGACCCCTGGGTCGGGGTGCTCGCCATCGGGGTGCCCTACGGCGCGGTCACCGCCAAGGTCTTCGCCGACCTGGTCGACGAGGTGCCGCGCGGCAGCTACTCCGCGCTGCTCGCCGCCGGGTCGGGGCGGGTCCCCGCTGCGCTCTACGGGCTGCTGCCCCCGGCGGCGGGCGGGCTGCTCTCCTACTCCTTCTACCGGCTGGAGTGCGCGGTCCGCTCCGCCGTCGTCCTGGGGCTGATCGGCGCCGGCGGACTGGGGTACCAGCTGTCGCTGTCGTTCGCCTCGCTGCGGTGGGACCAGGTGTGGAGTGCGGTCTACGCGCTCGCGCTGCTGTGCGCGCTCGCCGAGGTCGCCGGGCGGGCGGTGCGCCGGCGGCTGGCCGCCCCGGCCGCGGGCCCGCGCCGCGACGCGGTGCTCACCGCCGCGGTCCTGGGCACGGTCGCGCTGGTCGCGTGGTCGTGGTGGTACCTGGCGCTCACCCCGGCGACCCTGGCCTCCGACCGGACCCGGGGGCAGCTGGCCTACGTGCTGGGCGCGGCCTGGCCGCCGGCGACCGACGGCGAACTGCTGCGCTCGATCGGCGCCCTCGCGGTGGAGACCGTGCAGATGTCGGTGGTCGCGATCGCCGTGGCCACGGCGGGTGCCGTGCTGGTCGCCGGGGTGGCCGCGCGGCCGGCCGGCCGGCTGCGGCCCGGACGGCGGGTCGCCGGCACGCTGGCGCGGATCGCGCTGCTGCTCCTGCGCGCGGTGCCGCCGCCGGTGTGGGCGCTCGTGCTGCTGTTCCTGCTGCTCCCCGGCGTGCTCCCCGGCGCGCTGGCGCTGGGCGTCTACACCCTCGGCGTGCTCGGCCGGCTGGCCGCGGAGGCGACCGAGGAGCTCGACCCGCGGCCACGGGCGGCGGTGACGGCGCTCGGCGCCCGCCCGGCCGGGGCCCGGCTGTACGGGGTGTTGCCGCGGGCGGCCGGGCCGGTGCTGGCCTACGCCCTGTACCGGTGGGAGGTGACGATCCGCGACACGGTCCTTGTCGGGCTGCTGGGCGCCGGCGGGCTGGGTGCGCTGCTGGCGTCGGAGATGGCCGCGTTCGACTGGGCGGCGGTGACCACGGTCCTCGCCGCGATCGTCGTCCTGACCTGGCTGGTCGACCTGGTCAGCGACCGGGCCCGCCGCGCCCTGCGCTGATCGCCGTCCTCACCCCGCGGCCGCCGACGTCGCCGTGCAGCGCGAGGTCGGCGACGACGACGCGGGTCCGGCGGCGCTGCTCAGGCCCAGCGGGTGCGGACGGAGAGGGCGGCGAGGGTGGCCGCACCCGCGGTCGACGTCCGCAGCACCTCCGGGCCCAGCCGGACCGGCCGGGCGCCGGCCGCGCTGAGCGCCACGACCTCGCCGTCGGTCAGCCCGCCCTCGGGGCCGACGACGACCGCGATGGCACCGGACGACGGCAGGTCCACCCGCGCCAGCGGGTGCCGCGCCTGCTCGTGCAGCACCAGCGCCAGGTCGACGTCGGCCAGCGCCCCGCACACCTGGCGGGTGGTCATGACGTCGGTGACCTCGGGGACCCGCGGACGGCGGGACTGCTTGCTCGCCGCGCGGGCCGCGGCCCGCCACTTGGCCACGCCCTTGGCCGCGCGGTCCTCCCGCCAGCGGGTGACGCAGCGCGCGGCGGCCCAGGGCACGATCCGGTCCACGCCGAGCTCGGTCGCCAGCTCCACGGCCAGCGGCCCGCGCTCGCCCTTGGGGAGAGCCTGCACGAGGACCAGCTCCAGCGCGGGCGGGGGCACCTCGTGCCGCACCGAGACCCGCACCCGCAGCCCCTCGGGACCGGCGGCGACCACCTCGCCGTCGGCGACGGTGCCGCGGCCGTCGCCCACGCGCACCCGCTCCCCCGGGGTCATCCGCAGCACGTCGACCGCGTGCCGGCCCTCGGGGCCGGGCACCAGGAGCTCCGCGGCGTCGGGCAGCTCGTCGAGCAGGAACAGCGGCGCCCCGTCGAGCTCGGGTACCCGGTCGTCGGCCGCCACGCTCACTTCAGCGCGTCCCGCAGCTTGGAGAACAGCCCGCCCTGCCCCTCCGAGGACGACGCCGGGCGGTCCTCACCGCGCAGCACGGCCAGCTCGCGGAGCAGCTTCTCCTGCTCGGCGTCCAGCCGGGTGGGCGTCTCGACCTCGACGTGGACGTGCAGGTTGCCCCGCCCGGTGGCCCGCAGCCGCGGGGCGCCCTTGGCCCGCAGCGTGAGCACGCTGCCGGACTGGGTGCCCGGGCGGATGTCGATCTCCTCGTCGCCGTCCAGGGTCTCCAGCGTGAGCGTGGTGCCCAGTGCCGCGGCGGTCATCGGCAGGGTGACCCGGCAGTGCAGGTCCTCCCCGTTGCGGGTGAACACCGGGTGCGCCCGCTCGACGATCTCCACGTACAGGTCGCCGGCCGGGCCGCCGCCGGGACCGACCTCGCCGTGCCCGGTCAGCCGGATCCGCATGCCGTCCTCGACGCCGGCGGGCACCTTGACCTGGATGGTCCGCCGGGCCCGCACCCGCCCGTCGCCACCGCACCTGGTGCACGGCTCGGGGATGACCTGGCCGGTGCCGGCGCAGGTCGGGCAGGTGCGGGAGGAGACGACCTGGCCCAGGAAGGACCGCTGCACGCTCTGCACCTCGCCGCGGCCGGCGCAGGTGGTGCAGGTGGTGGCGTGGGTGCCGGGGGCGGTGCCGGCACCGGTGCAGAGGTCGCAGAGGACGGCGGTGTCGACGGTGATGTCCTCGGTGGTGCCGAAGACCGTCTCGTCGAGGTCCAGCTCCAGCTGGATGAGCGCGTCCCCACCGGCACGGACCCGGCTGCGCGGCCCGCGCGTGGTGCCCCCGCCGCCGAAGAAGGCGTCCATGATGTCGCCGAGGCCGCCGAAGCCCGCGCCGCCGAACGGGCTGCCCGCCGTGCCGGCGCCGTTGTCGAACGGGTCGCCGCCGAGGTCGACGATCCGGCGCTTCTCCGGATCGGTCAGCGCCTGGTAGGCCCGGCTGATCTCCTGGAATCGCTCCTTGGCGCCCGGGTCGGGGTTGACGTCGGGGTGGAGGTCCCGGGCCAGCCGCCGGTAGGCCTTCTTGATGTCGCTGTCGCTGGCCCCGCGGGACAGCCCCAGGACGCCGTAGTAGTCGGTTGCCATCGAGAAGTCTCAGCCTCAGCTCTCGGCCAGGATCAGGCCGACGTAGCGGGCCACGGCTCGCACCGCGGCCATGTTCGTTGGGTAGTCCATGCGGGTGGGACCGACGATGCCCAGGCCACCCAGTGCGCGCTCGCCGGAGCCGTAGCCCACGGAGACGACCGACGCACCGGTGAGCGCCTCGTGCGCGTTCTCCTCGCCGATGCGCACGAGCACCGCGCCGCCGGTGTCCACCTCACTGATCAACCGCAGGACCACGACCTGTTCTTCCAGCGCCTCCAACAACGGGCGCAGGCTGCCGGGGTTGCGGGCCTCGCGGGCGAGGTTCGCCGTCCCGCCGATGACCAGGCGGTCCTCCCCCGGCTCGACGAGGGTCTCGATCAGCGCCGCGCTCACCGAGGCGACCAGCGGCCGCACGTGCAGCGGTGCGGTCTCCAGCAGCTCGGGCACCTTGCCGCCGGCCTCGGCCAGCCGGGCCCCGCTGAACGCGGCGTTCAGCAGCGCCCGCAGGTCGGCGACGTCGTCGGGTTCGACGTCGACCGCGCACTCGATCAGCCGCTGCTCGACCCGGCCGGTGTCGGTGATCAGCACCAGCAGCAGCCGGGAGCTGGTCACCGGCACCACCTCGAGGTGGCGCACCGCGCTGCGGGACAGCGTCGGGTACTGGACGACGGCGACCTGGTGGGTGAGCTGCGCCAGCAGCCGCACCGTCCGGTTGAGCACGTCGTGCAGGTCGAGGGCGCCGTCGAGGAACCGCTCGATCGCCCGGCGCTCGGCCGTCGACAGCGGCTTCACCGCCGAGAGCCGGTCGACGAAGAGCCGGTAGCCCTTGTCCGTGGGCACCCGGCCGGCGCTGGTGTGCGGCTGGGTGATGTAGCCCTGCTCCTCGAGGACGGCCATGTCGTTGCGGATGGTCGCCGGGGAGACCCCCAGGTCGTGCCGCTCGGCGAGGGCCTTGCTGCCCACCGGGTCGTTGGTCGAGACGTAGTCCTGGACGATGGCCCGCAGGACCTGCAGGCGGCGCTCGTCGTGCGCCACGGTGACACCTCCCCGTACCGGTCGACGCGTCGTGCGGCACCCTCGCGGAGACGCCCCGGGCGCTCCTCGGCGCCGGACACTCGTACGACTGGCACTCGCACGTTCAGAGTGCCAGACCAGCATACGTCGATCGGCTCCCGGCGTCGCGCGGCTCGCGCGGACGGGGGACCCGGCGGCGGCGGGGCCGGGACGGCGGTGGATAGGCTCGGACGTCGGTTCCGGTGCCCGCGCGGGGGCTCGCAGGGAAGAGGTCGGTGCCCTGATCTTCAAAGCGGTCCGTGACGGCAGGCCCTACCCCGATCACGGCCTCTCGACCCGGGACTGGGCGATGATCCCGCCCCGGCAGATCCGGCTGGACACGCTGGTCGCCACCAAGCGTGAGCTGGCGCTGGACACCCTGCTCGCCGACGACTCGACCTTCTACGGGGACCTCTTCCCGCACGCCGTCCAGTGGCAGGGCGAGCTCTACCTCGAGGACGGCCTGCACCGCGCGCTGCGGGCCGCGCTACAGCAGCGCAACGTCATCCACGTCCGGGTGCTGGACCTGGACACGCTCATGTCACCCGAGCCCTCCGGCCCGACGACCGCCGCCATGCAGATCCAGCCGCCGGTGCCCGGCCAGCGAGACTGAAGAAGGACCCCGTCCTCCCCGCCCCTCGCAGGCTCGCGGCGGGACCCGGGACGGGGCCGCCCCAACAGGAATCCGTCAGAGCCAGCCCTTCTCCTCCGCCACCCGCGCCGCCTCGACGCGGGTCCGGGCGCCGGTCTTGCCGATCGCCGAGGACAGGTAGTTGCGGACCGTCCCCTCGGAGAGGAACAGCCGCCGGGAGATGTCGGCGACCGTCGCCCCGTCGGCGGCCTCGCGCAGCACGTCGGCCTCCCGCGCCGACAGCGGGGTGGCCCCCAGCGCCAGCGCCGCCGCCGCGAGGTCCCGGTCGATGACCCGCTCCCCCGCCACCACCGCCCGGATGGCCCGCGCCAACTCGGCGACGGGGGCGTCCTTCACCAGGAACCCCGATGCGCCGACCTCCATGGCCCGGCGCAGGAAGCCCGGCCGGCCGAAGGTGGTGAGGACGACGGCCCGGCAGCCCGGCACCGCGTCGGCCAGCGCCCGCGCGGCCTCCAGCCCGTCGCAGCCGGGCATCTCGATGTCGAGCAGCGCGACGTCCGGCCGGTGCTCGCGGGCCGCGCCGACGACCAGGTCCCCCCGGCCGACCTCGGCGACCACCTCGAGGTCCTCCTCCAGCTCCAGCAGCGCGCGCAGCGCGCCGCGGACCATCGTCTGGTCCTCGGCGATGAGCACCCGGATCACGGCGCGCTCACCCGGGCGTGGGCGGGGACCCGCGCGGCGAGCCGGAAGCCGCCGCCGGGCGCCTCGCCCGTGTCCAGCCGGCCCCCGCGCGCGGCCAGCCGCTCCTCGAGTCCGGACAGCCCGGCCCCGGGCGCGCCACCGGCCGGGCCGCGACCGTCGTCGGTGACGGTGAGCGCGGCGTCCTCGTCGCCGACCGCGAGCGTCACGACGACGGTGCGCGCGCCGCTGTGCCGGAGCACGTTGGTCGTCGCCTCCCGCACCACCCAGCCGAGCACCGCGTCCACCGGCCCCGGGAGCTCGGGCACGCCCGACGGCGCCCGCAGGGTGATGCCCGCGGCCGACAGCGCGGCGCGGGCCTCGGCCAGCGCCAGCGCGACGCCGATCTGGCGGTAGCCGCTGACCGCCTCGCGCACCTCGGCCAGCGCGCGGCGGGCGGTGCTCTCGACGTCGGCCATCTCCGCCCGGGCCCGCGCCGGGTCGCGTTCGGCCAGCCGCCCGGCCAGTTCGCTCTTGAGCGCGATGAGCGACAGGCTGTGGCCGAGCAGGTCGTGCAGGTCGCGGGCGAAGCGCAGCCGCTCCTCGGCGACGGCGGCGCGGGCCAGCTCCTCCCGCGCCTCGGTCAGCTCGGCGTTGACCGAGACGAGGAAGCGGATGCCGCGCAGCGCGAACCCGGTCAGCACGCACATCAGCGGCAGGATGAACAGTTCGCCGAGCATGTCGTGGGCGGCCAGGACGGACGCGCAGACCGCGGCGGCACCGCCGACCGCCGGCCACACCCAGCGCTCGGGCAGCCCGACGGCTGCCGCCGCCGCCACGTAGATCATCAGCCCGGCCCACGCCGGCCCCAGCCAGACCGCCAGCCCGACACCCAGGACCGCGACGACGGCCAGCTGCCGCCACGGCACCCCGCAGCCGCGCACGGACATCCGGTTGAACACGGCCAGGTAGACGACGGTGAAGGCGACCAGTCCCAGGACGGCGACCACCCGGACCGCCGCCGGCCGCGGCGTGCTCACCAGCTCGGCGAGCGGGAACACCTGGAACAGCAGCCAGGGCAGCGTCCACACCAGGCGCTGCCAGCGGGTGCGCGGGTCCACGGCGGCGACGCTAGCCCGGCTCAGCCGGCGACGGCGTGCAGCGGACGGCGCCGCGCCACCGCCGTCGCCAGGACCGCGAAGGCGGCGGTGAACCCGGCCACCGCCAGCACCGTCAGGGGCGCCGGCCCGCCCAGGGCGACGACGTCGCGGCCCAGCTGGGCGTACCAGTAGGAGGGCAGGGTGTGCGCCAGCGCGCCGAGGAACGCGGGGAAGACCTGCACCGGCACCCACAGCCCGCCCAGCGCGGCCAGGACCACGCCGAGGATGCCGACGGCGCCGCCCGCGGCCTTCTCGTCCAGGGTGTGACCGACCAGCAGGCCGAGCGCGACGAACGCCCCGGACCCCAGCCACAGCACGGCGACCAGGCCGACCCAGGTCAGCGGCGCCAGCTCGACGCCGTTGACCAGCCCGCCGACCAGCGCGACGACGACCAGGCTGGGCAGGGTCAGCAGCATCCCGACGGCCACGTCGACGGTGACCACCGACGATGTCGGCACGGGCGTGATCCGCAGCTGGCGCAGCCAGCCCGAGGCCCGGTCGAAGGAGACCCGGATGGTCGCGCCCAGGGCGGCACCGAGGGCGCCGTAGGCCATCATCGAGACCATGTAGGTGGTCGCGTAGACCTGGTACTCCGCCGTGCTGCCGGCCTGCCCGCCGAGGATCTCGGTGAAGAACACGGTGAACAGCGCCGGCAGCAGCACGGTGAAGAAGAGGAACTGCCGGTTGCGGCCCACGCGCCGCAGCTGGAAGCGGAGCAGGGTGTTCATCGGTCGGCTCCGATCGGGATGGGTCGGACGGCGGTGAGGGACAGGACGGCCTCCTCGAGGCTCGCCCCGCGCACCTGCAGGTCGGGCAGCCGCCCGCCGGCGAGCAGCGTGCGCAGGGTCGCCTCGACGTCGTCGGTGCTGAGGGTGATCCGGTCGCCCTGCCGGGCGACGGCGGTGACGCCGGGCAGCCCGTCGATCGGGGTGCCCGGGGTGGCGGTGAACGCGACCGTGCGGCCGGAGGTGCCGGCCTTGACCTCCGCGGCGGTCCCGTCGGCGACCACCCGCCCGCCGGCGACCACGACCACGCGGTCGGCGACGGCGTCGGCCTCCTCGAGGTGGTGGGTGGCGAAGACGACGGTCGTGCCGCGGTCGGCCAGCCCGCGCATCGTCGTCCAGAAGGCGCGGCGGCCCTCGACGTCCATGGCGGAGGTCGGCTCGTCGAGCAGCAGCAGCGGCGGCTGCCCGGCCAGGGCCAGGGCGAGCAGGACCCGCTGGCGCTGCCCGCCGGAGAGGGCGTCGGTCGGCCGGTCGAGCAGGCCGTCGATGCCGGCGGTGACGACCAGGTCGGCCAGCGGCCAGGCGCGCGGGTAGCTGCGCCGGACCAGGTCGAGCACCTCGCCGACGCGGGTCTCCCCCGGGAGCCCGCCGTGCTGCAGCATCGCGCCGACGCAGCCGGCCCGGATGGCCGCCGCGGGTGGGCGGCCGAGCACCCGGACGGTCCCGGTCGAGGACACCAGGCCGAGGACGGCGTTGACGATGGTGGACTTGCCGGCGCCGTTGGGCCCCAGCAGCGCGACGGTCTCCCCCGCGCGCAGCTGCAGGTCCAGGCCGGCGACCGCGACCGCGTCGCCGTAGCGGACGGTGAGGTCGCGGATGTCGAGGGCGGTCTCTCCGGGCACGCGACCAGCCTGCTCAGCGCGGCGTCCGGCGAGTAGTGCGGGACGTCGCGACCCCGGCCTGACATCTGTCAGCCCGGGGTCGGGACGGTCAGCGGCGCTGCGAGCAGGCCACGCAGCCGGTGGCGAAGGGACGCAGCTCCAGCCGCTCCTCGGGGATGTCGGTGCCGCAGTGGACGCAACGCCCGTAGGTGCCCGCCGCCATGCGCTCCAGCGCCGCGTCGATGTCCTCGATCGTGCGCTGCAGCGAGGCCGCACGCGTGACGGCGACGTCGTCGGGCAGCGACTGCACGGTGTCGGCGAGTGCGAGTTCGCGCTCCCTCACGCACTCGGTGCGCTGGGCCGCCAGCCGGGCCCGGAAGTGCTCCCACTGCGAGTCGCCGGTGGCCGGGACGGGGGTGTCGACGGTGCTGGTCATGGCAGTGCTCCTCGAGGCAACGCAGAGAGAACGCGGGCACCGGGCGGTGCGCGTCAGATCGGGCGGTTGCGACTCCGGGCGGGAGTCAGGAGACCTGAGGCGGAGCCCGGTCCTGGCTGCGGCGGAGGACGTCGAGGCCGCGCAGCCCGCGGGCCCGGCGGTTCATCGCGAGGGCGAGGAGCATGCCCCCCGACAGCGGGGCCGGCGCGACGGCGGCGTGGTGGCCGGGCGGGGATCCGCCAGCCTGCCGGGACACGTGCACGCCCATGCTGACCACCCCCTCGACCTGCTCCGGCGCCGCTGCCGGAACGGGCACCATAGCCCCCGGGCGGGACAAACGGAACGGGTTCGTCGTCTCCCGGCCTAGTCGCTCAGCTCCCTGACCAGCGCGTCGGCCAGCAGCCGCCCGCGGTCGGTGAGGACGGCCCGGCCGCCGGCGTGGGCGGCGTCGTCGAGCAGCCCGCGGGCGACGGCGTCCGTGGCACGGAGCCGCCCGACCGGCGAGAGGGCGGTGAGCGGCAGCCCACTCCGGAGCCGGAGGCCCAGCATCACCGTCTCCAGCGTTCGGTCGTCGTCGTCGAGCAGCTCGGAGTCCTGCGCCGGGCTCTCCCCGCGCAGCAGCCGGCCGGCGTACGCGGCGGGGTGCTTGACGTTCCACCACCGGAGCCCGCCCACGTGGCTGTGCGCGCCGGGGCCGACGCCCCACCAGTTGGCGTTGGCCCAGTACAGCTCGTTGTGCCGGCAGCGGGCGGCGTCGTCGGTGGCCCAGTTGGACACCTCGTACCAGTCGAACCCGGCGCGGCGGAGGGTGACGTCGGCCTGCTCGTAGCGGTCGGCGAGGACGTCGTCGTCGGGCATCGGCAGCTCGCCCCGGCTGATCCGGCGGGCCAGCCGGGTGCCCTCCTCGACGATGAGCGCGTAGGCGCTGACGTGGTCGACCGGCGCGGCCAGGACGGCGTCGAGGGAGGTGGCCCAGTCGGCGTCGGTCTCGCCCGGCGTGCCGTAGATGAGGTCGAGGTTGACGTGCTCGAAGCCGGCCGCGCGGGCCTCCCGCGCGGCCTCGACGGCGCGGCCGGGGGTGTGCCGGCGGTCGAGGACGGCGAGCACGTGCTCGGCGGCCGACTGCATGCCGAGGCTGATCCGGGTGAAGCCGGCCTCCCGCAACCGGGCCAGGCTCGCCGGCGACACCGTCTCCGGATTGGCCTCGGTGGTGACCTCGACGTCGTCCGCGACCGGGAACAGCTCGCGGACCGCGGCGAGCACGGCGGCGAGGTCGTCGGCGGGCAGCAGGGTCGGGGTGCCGCCGCCGACGAACACCGTGGACACCGGAGGCCGGTCGGGGCCGAGCGTCTCGGCGGCCCGGCGCAGCTCGGCGATCGCGGTGCCGGCGTACTCGCTGCGGCTGGCGCCCGGACCGAGCTCCTCGGCGGTGTAGGTGTTGAAGTCGCAGTAGCCGCAGCGGGTGGCGCAGAACGGGACGTGCACGTAGAGCCCGAACGGCGTGGTCGCCAGACCCTCGCGGGCGCTGTCGGGCAGGTGCCAGGGGCGCGGCGGCGTCTCCAGGAGCGGCAGGACGGTGTTCATCTGCTCCCAGTGTGCCGCGCCGGCGGCGGTGCCCGGCGGGGCGCGGGGCGTGATCTGCGACCGCCCCGAGGCGACCGGGTACGTCCCGGCTCGCTCGTGCTCTGCCCACCGTGGTGCGCAGAGCACGAGCGTGCGCAGGGAGACCTGCGGCGGCGGCCCTACCGCAGCCGGCGGGTGGTGTCGGGCAGCCGCTCGGTGACCCCGCGGGCGTCGAGCCACTCCATCAGCGGGACGGCGACCCTGCGGGTGGTGCCCCAGGCCGACCGCGCCTGGCTGAGGGTGAAGGGCGCCGGCACGGCCGCCAGCCGGGCCCGCGCCACCTCCTCCACCCCGGGCGCGAGGTAGACGCCGTCGGCGACCCGCACCAGCTGGCCGTCGCGGACCGCCGCCGCCAGCTCCCGCGGGCCGAGCCCGGCGGCGGCGAGGTCGGGGGCCTCGGGCGCGGCGAACGGATCGGCGGCCAGCCGGGCGCGGATGGCGTCGACCGCCTGCTGGACGCGCGGCGGCAGCCCGGCGGCGGCGACCGCCACCCGTCCCTCGCGGAGCGTCAGCGGCGGCCGCACCACCGCCCGCAGGAGATCGTCGTCGGGCAGGCCGAGCTCCCGGCGGACGACGGCCACCGGCGGCCCCGCCTCCAGCGGGTGCTGCTGGCGGTACCGGCCGACGAGCGCAGGCAGCCGCGCGGCCAGCTCGTCGACCAGCCCGGGCGCGAGCAGCCACGGCCCCACCGCGGTTGCCTCCCCGGGCACCGGCCAGCCCATCGCGGTGAAGTCCGCGGTCCGGACGACGCGCCGCCGGGCCAGGTCGGCGGCGGCCCCGGCCTCACCGAGGGGCTGCGCGGCCAGCTCGGCGGCCCGCGCCCGGGCCGCGCCGCGGCGACGCAGCTCCGGCGGGTCGACGGCGCGCACGTCGGCGCCCACCACCCCGCGGGCCCCCGGGTCCCGCCCCAGCAGGCGGTCGCCCA
>NZ_JALPKQ010000099.1:0-2908 GCF_051383655.1 Geodermatophilus sp. CPCC 205761 | reverse complement strand
AGCAGCCGGTCCAGCGGCTCGCCCTCGCCCAGCCCGCGGGCGTGCAGCAGCGTCTCGGCCTCGGTCGCATCCAGGGTGGCGCCGCGCTCGGCGCGGGCGACCGCCCGGCGCACGGCGGACTCGGTGGGGGCAAGCGGCTCGCTCATCAGGCCTGACGCTAGTCCCTCGGCCCCCTTGCAGGGTCCCGCCACGAGCTTGCGAGTGGGGGCAGGGGGTCCTTCTTCAGACGTCCCGGCGCTGGAAGGACAGGGCGGTCAGGCCCCAGATCGCGGCGATCCAGAGGGCGGCCCACGCCAGGTACGCGGGCGCCAGCGGCGCCTCGCTGAGGAAGGGGAAACCGCCCTCGCCGGGGCCCATCTGGACGAGTGCGATCGGGTCCTGGAAGGCGTTCATGGCACCGCGCCACAGGCCGTCGGTGGGCAGGATGACCCGGGACACGGTGCCCACGCGCTCGACGCCCTCGTTGCCCAGTGCCCCGCCGATCCCACCGACGACGCCCGCGACCCAGGTCGCCCCGAAGAGCCCGACCGCGATGATGCCCGACGCCATCGGCGAGACGACGCTGGACAGCAGGAGGGCCAGCGTCAGCAGCACGACGGTCTGGCCCGCGAGCAGGGCGAGCCCCGCGGCGGGTGACGGGGGCCAGTAGCCGACCGCCGCACGGACGACGAGGATCTCGGCGAGGCCGGCGAGGACCACGTAGCCGGAGCCGAAGGCGACGAGCCCCAGCCACTTGCCGAGCAGGACGGCCGACCGGCGGACCGGGCGGGCGAGGATCGCCAGCGCCTGCCCCGACTCCACCTCGCCGGCCAGCGTGGGGCCCGCGAGGAACGCCGTGCCGATCGCGGCGATGAGGCTCAGCCCGAACATGATCAGGTTGAGCAGGAGAGACGCCACCAGGCGGGCCTCGCCGCTGGTCATGGTGCCCAGCTCGGTGTCGAGGCCGACCAGCTTGGAGAAACCCCAGCCGCTCAGCACGAGCAGCACCACGGTCAGCGCCAACAGGGCCCAGACCACCCGTCGTCGGGCGGCCTCGCGCAGCGTGAGCCCGGCGATGGTCAGCGCGGTCATCGGGTGGCCGCCTCGGGCTCGTCGTGACGCAGGATGCCGAGCAGCCGGTCCTCGAGGCTGATCCGGACCGGCTCGACGGCGTGCACGCGGACGCCTCTGCCGACGAGGTCGCGCACCAGATCGGGCACGGTCACGCCGTCGTCGTCCGCGGTGAGCTGGACGGTGAACCAGTCGCCGCTGCGGCTCATCGAGCCGGCCGCCCGCAGCCGGTCCTCCGCCGGCCCGTCCACCCCGTCCAGCCGCAGGCGCACCTCGCGCTGCCCGAGCAGCTCGGCCAGGGTGCCCGACGCCGCCACGCGGCCCTGGTCGAGGATCACCACCCGGTCGCACACCCGCTCCACCTCGCCGATGAGGTGGGAGTTGAGGAGGACGGCGACGCCGCGGGACTTCAGCGAGAGCACGAGGTCGCGGACGTCGACCCGGCCGATCGGGTCGAGCGCGCTGGTGGGCTCGTCGAGGACGACGAGCTCGGGACGGGCGACCAGGGCGACGGCGAGGCCGAGCCGCTGCTGCATGCCCTTGGAGAACCCGCCCACCCGGTCGCCCGACCGCTCCCCGAGCCCGACGAGGGCCAGGCACTCCCGCCGCTGGTCGGCGGAGACGTCGACCCGGGCGAGCCTGACGTGCAGGTCCAGCACCTCCGCCGGGGTCAGCCAGGGCTGGTAGCGGAAGAGCTCGGGGAGGTACCCGACGGCGCTGCGGGACCGCGGATCGGACGAGCGCCGCCCGAGCAGCAGCACCTCACCCGCGTCGGGCCGCACGAGCCCCAGGAGCATCTTGATGACGCTGGTCTTCCCGGCGCCGTTGGGGCCGAGCAGGCCCAGCACCTCGCCGCGGCCGACCGTGAAGGACACGTCGTCGAGGGCGGTCCGGCGTCCGTACCGCTTGCGCAGTCCGGAGCACCAGACCGCCGGGGACGGCGGCAGGCCGGCCAGCCCGTGGGCCGGGGATCCCGCAGTGGTGTCGGACGTCATCCCGCGGACGGTAGCGGCGTCAGCGGAGCGCACGGGCGACCGACAGGAGCTCGTCGGCGCTGAGCGACCCGGCGACCCCCGTCATCACCCCGTCCTCGACCCAGACCACGCCCGCGAAGAGCCCGTTGCGGGAGGTCAGCACCGTGGCGTCCGCCCCGTCCACGTCCGCCTCGGAGGTGGTCACCAGCTCGGCCGGCACCGGCAGGGGCAGCGTCCCGCGGTCCGCCGACAGGTCCGCCAGCTGGTCGGCGAGGCCGGGCGGCAGGCCGGGGAGGGACAGCAGGTAGTCGCGCACCGTCTCGAACGGGACGCCGGAGGAGTCCACCCGGGGCGCGCCGACCCGGGCGACGACGAGCGTGGGCACGCCCGTCGGCTGCGACCAGACGGCCGCGACGCCCGGACCGGCCTGCAGCCGGAGCCGGCTGCCGTCGATCCCGGCGGGAACCGGGGGCAGGACCTCGCCCTCGGCGGCCGCGGCCTGGGCCGCCTTGTCGGCCGAGAAGGTGAAGGTGGCACTCACGATGCCCGCGGCCTGGTAGGCCGGTTCCCCCGTCACGCCCTCGGGCAGCTCGGCGACCTCGGGGACGGCCAGACCGGTCCGCTCGCGCGCGGCCGCCGCATCGGCCACCTGCTCCGGGTCGGGCTCCTGCGTGATCTGCAGGTCGCCGTACGCGGAGAGGTCGGGCACCTGGACGAGATCGGTGGAGGTCACCTCGACGGGGTCGACGCGCTCGGTCTGGAAGATCGGCAGCCAGTCGTTGGCCGCTGCGACGCCGGCGCCCCCCACCAGGACCACCGCGGCGACCGCGGCGCCCGCGGGCCGCCGCACCGTCGTCCACCACCGGCCGCGCGCGGCGGCCGCC
>NZ_JALPKQ010000098.1:0-3089 GCF_051383655.1 Geodermatophilus sp. CPCC 205761 | reverse complement strand
CGCCGCCGTCCCGAGCCGGCCCCCGAGCGGCCGGCCCGCCGGCCCGAGGTCTCCGCCGGCCGCACCGTCGCCCGGGTGGCGGCGCTGCGGCCCGGGGACGCCGCCCGGGAACGCGTCCCCGCGGCGCGCGAGCGGCGGACGCCGGACGGCCGTCCCCGCGTCGGCGAGGCACGGCGGCAACCACCGCCCCGCGCCCGCTCCACGGCGCCGGAGTCCCCGCGGCGGCCACGATGAGCGGACAGGGGCGTGAGCAGCGCAGCGAGGAACGAGCGAGCAGCGGAGCGCCCCGCGGGAGCGAACCCGGGAGCACTCCGAGCGGACAGCTGAGCGTGGTGCTCGCCGGAGGCGGCACCGGCGGGCACATCGAGCCGATGCTCGCCCTCGCCGACGCCCTGCGGCGGCGCGGCGTCCCGGGCGGCGGGGTGCGGATCACCTGCCTGGGCACCCCCCGCGGCATGGAGACCCGGATCGTGCCCGCCCGCGGCTACGACCTGCGGCTCATCCCGCCGGTGCCGCTGCCGCGCAAGCCCACCCTCGACCTGCTGCGGGTGCCGGGACGGGTGCGCCGGTCGGTGGGGGAGACCCGCGCCCTGCTGCGCGAGGTGCAGGCCGACGTCGTCGTCGGCTTCGGCGGATACGTGGCGCTGCCGGCCTACCTGGCCGCCCGCCGCGCGCGGGTCCCGGTCGTCGTGCACGAGCAGAACGCGCTGCCGGGGCTGGCCAACCGGATCGGCGCCCGCCTCGCCGCCCGCGTCGCGGTGACCTTTCCCGGCACGCCGCTGCACCGCGGCGAGCACGTCGGCATGCCGCTGCGCACCGCGATCAGCACGCTGGACCGGGCGGCCCGCCGGGAGGAGGCCCGTGCCGCCTTCGGCCTGGACGCCGACCGGCCGACGCTGCTGGTCTTCGGCGGCTCGCAGGGTGCGGCGGCGCTCAACCGGGCCGCGACGGGGGCCGCCGACGCGCTCACCGCGGCCGGTGTCCAGGTGCTGCACGCCCGCGGGCCGAAGAACACCGACGTGGTCGTGCCGGCCCGGCCCCCGGGCAGCGCGCCCTACGTCGTGGTCGACTACCTCGAGCGCATGGACCTCGCGTACGCCGCCGCCGACCTCGCCCTCTGCCGGGCCGGCGCGGTGACGGTGGCCGAGCTGTCCGCGGTGGGACTGCCGGCCGCGTTCGTGCCGCTGCCGATCGGGAACGGGGAGCAGCGGCGCAACGCGCTGCCCGTCGTCGAGGCCGGCGGCGGGCTGATGGTGGACGACGCCGCCCTGTCGCCGTCCTGGATCGAGGAGAACGTGCTGCCCCTGGTGACCGATCCGGCCGCGCTGGCCGGCTACGCCGCGCACGCGGCGGAGGCCGGGGCGCGCGACGCCGACGAGCGGCTGGCCGACATCGTGCTGGAGGTGGCGGCCAGGTGAACGAGCCCGCGAGTTCGCCCAGGGGCGGAGCAGCGCCGCGAACGCGGTCGACGAGCGCCAGCGAGGAGAACGAGTGAGTGCGGCGGCGGTCGCGGCGTGGAACGAGCCGGTGCCCTCGCTCGAGGAGCTGGGCGCGGTCCACTTCGTCGGCATCGGCGGCGCCGGGATGAGCGGGATCGCGCGGATCCTGCTGGCCCGCGGAGTCGTCGTCTCGGGCAGCGACCGGCGGGACACCCCCACCCTGCTCGCGCTGCGGGCCCTGGGCGCGCGGGTCGCGCTGGGGCACGACGGGGCGCACCTCGGCGACGCCGACACCGTCGTCGTCTCCACCGCGATCCGCGAGGACAACCCCGAGCTGGCCGCGGCGCGCGAGCGGGGCCTGCGCGTGCTGCCCCGCGCGGTGGCGCTCGCCGCGGTGATGGCCGGCAAGCGCAGCGTCGCCGTCGCGGGCACCCACGGGAAGACGTCGACGACGTCGATGCTGACCGTCGCCGTCCAGGCCTGTGGCGCCGACCCGTCCTTCGCCATCGGCGGCGACCTCAACGAGTCGGGCAGCAACGCCCACGCCGGCAAGGGTGACGTCTTCGTCGCCGAGGCCGACGAGAGCGACCGCTCGTTCCTGCTGCTGGCGCCGCACGGCGCGATCGTCACCAACGTCGAGGCCGACCACCTGGACAACTACGGCGACCTCGCCGCGGTGGAGGCCGCCTTCGACCGCTTCCTGGGCACCGTGGACCCCGCGGGCTTCGTCGTGCTGTGCGCCGACGACCCGGGGGCGGCCCGGCTGCGCACCGTTCCGACGCCGGCCCGGGTACGCACCTACGGCACCGCCGAGGACGCCGACCTGCGGCTGCTCGACATCGAGGTCGGTCCCGAGACGACCGCCTGGACCGCGGTCCTGGACGGCGAGCTGCTCGGCCGGGTGCAGATCCGGGTGCCCGGCGAGCACATGGCCCGCAACAGCGCCGCCGCCCTGCTGGCCGGGCTGGAGCTCGGGCTGCCCGCGGACCGGCTGGTGGCGGGCCTGGGCCGCTTCGGCGGGGTGCACCGCCGCTTCGAGCTCAAGGGCGTCGTCGGCGGGGTGCGGGTCTACGACGACTACGCCCACCACCCGACCGAGGTCGAGGCCCAGCTGCGGGCCGCCCGGGCGGTGGCCGGGGAGGGCCGGGTGGTCGTGGCCTTCCAGCCGCACCTGTACAGCCGCACCCGCGAGTTCGCCGCCGGGTTCGGCGCCGCGCTGGGCCTGGCCGACGAGGTGGTGGTCATGGACGTCTACGGCGCCCGCGAGGACCCCGTTCCCGGCATCACCGGCGCGATGGTCGCCGACGCGGTCGCCCTGCCGGCCGGCCGCGTGCACTTCGAGCCCTCCTGGTCGGCCGCCGCGCCCGCGCTCGCGGCGCGCGCCCGCCCGGGTGACCTGGTGATCACGATGGGGGCGGGCAACGTCTCGATGGTCGGGGCGGAGGTCCTGGAGGCGCTGCGGGGCGGCCGGCCCGGCGACGGCGCGGCGGACCAGGTCCCGTGAACCGCTCGGGCACGACCACCCGCGACCGCGCGCACGGGCCGGCGACGGCTCCCGAGTCCGCACGCCGCGCCGCGGCGCCCGCGCGCCGGCGCCGGGACAGCCGCGTGGTCGAGGGCGCCAGCAACGACGGGTACCTCCTCCAGCAC